>NZ_JABUMQ010000217.1:0-19221 GCF_013336645.1 Myxococcus sp. CA039A
GGCGGTGGAAGCCCCGGCCCCCTGCCCCCACCCGTATTTCCCGCTGGAGGAAGGGCTGACGCTCACCTACCGGGCGGGCAAGTCGTCGCAGATGGTCATCAGCACCCACGGCGTGACACCCACACCCGAGGGGCTGCGCGGCAAGGTCGCCGTGAAGCTCAAGGGCCGCCAGGGCGAGACGGACGCCACCTGCACCGCCGAGGGCATGAGCACGGGCCTGGGCGGCCTGGAAGGCACGCTGCTGTCCGCGTCCGGCATGGATGTGCAGGTGGTGAGCTCGGAAGGCATGGCGGTGCCCGCGCTGACGAGCATGGTGCCCGGCGGCTCGTGGAAGAACAGCCTGTCGGTGAAGCTCCAGCCCCCCGCGGGCAAGACGGGCGGCATCCGGCCCATCATCGCCACCACGTTCGAAAAGGAGTCGACCGTCGTGGGCGAGGAGGAAGTCACCGTGGCCGCCGGCACGTTCAAGGCGCTGAAGGTGAAGAACATCGTCACCGCGCGCGCCAGCCGCCCTGGCTCCGAGGGCCGCTCCATGGAGAGCTATGTCTGGTTCGCGCCGGGCGTGGGCATCCTCAAGTTCGCCACGGCGGAGAGCACGGACCTGGAATTGCTCAAGGTGGAGCGTCCCCAGCCCGTGCAGGCCAAGTCCTCCAGCAAGGCGCGCCGGCCCGTGAAGAAGGCCGCGGCCGACACGAAGGTGCCCTCGGCGCCCTGAACCAGGCGGCCGGGGCGGACAGCTAGGTGGACTCGCCGCCCGACGACGAGGCGGGGGGTATCTCTCCTGGAGCGCCCTGTGACGGCTCTCCCGGGCCGGACGACGACGACTCCGTGGCCGAGCGAGGGGCGGCGCGGGACTGGGGCTCCACCGTCACGCGCACCACGCGGGGCCCGTCCACCTCCTCCACCAGGATTCGCCACATATCCAGCCGCAGCGAGTCCCCCTTCTCCGGGACGCGCCCCAGCTTCGCCATCAGGAAGCCGGCAATCGTCGTCACCTCGCCCTCTTCGTCCTCATCGAGGTCGAAGCTGACGTCGAGCCGCTCCTCCAGGTCATCCAGCTGTGCCGTGCCGGGAAGCTCGAAGCGCCCGCCCGGCAGCGAGCGGACCTCATCCACCCGCCGGCCCAGCTCCGCCACGTCGCCCACGACTTCGGCCACCACGTCCGCGATCGTCACCAGGCCCGACGTGCCGCCGTGCTCGTCGACGACAAGGGCCGTCTGACGACGGCGGCGGCGGAACTCCGCGAGCAGCTGCTCCAGCGTCGCGTTCTCCGGGATGAAGAGCACCGGCCGCTGCACCTGCGCCAGGCTGCGCAGCTCGCCGCGAGACAGGAGGAAGAAGAGGTCCTTGGCGTTCACCACGCCCTCCACCTCGTCCAGGTTGCCCCGGCACACCGGCAGCCACGTGTGCCCCGCGGCGCGCGCGTCCGCGATGCACTTCTCCAGCGGCTCCTCCACGTCCAGGAACTTCACCTGGTTTCGCGGCACCATCACCTGCCGCGCCGTCTTCTGCGCCATCTCCAGCGCGCGCTCCAAAAGCTCCGCGCGCGCCGTCGTAATCGCCCCCGCCTGCGCGGAGCTGTGGAGGATGACGCGCAGCTCGTCCTCGCTGTGCGCTTCGTGCGCCTCTCCCACGGAATGCAGGCCGAAGATGCGCAGCACCCAGGCCGCCAGCCCGTTGAGCAGGATGATGGCCGGATAGAACAGGAAGTAGAACGCCCGCATCGGCAGCGCCACGGCCAGCGTGGTCGCCTCCGCGCGCTGAATCGCCAGGCTCTTGGGCGCCAGCTCCCCCAGGACGATGTGCAGGAAGGTGATGATGCTGAAGCCGATGACCACCGACACGGTGTGAGCCAGCGTGGGGCTCGCGCCCTCGGGAACGAGCCGCGTCAGCACGGGCTCCAGGAGCTTGGCGAAGGCGGGCTCACCCAGCCAGCCCAGGCCCAGCGAGGCCAGCGTGATTCCGAACTGCGTGGCGGACAGGTACGCGTCCAGCTTCTCCACCATCCGCAGCGCCTGCGCGGCGCCCGGCGTGCCCTCGTCCACGAGCGACTGCAGGCGCGTGGCGCGAATCTTCACGATGGCGAACTCGGTCGCCACGAAGAAGCCGTTGGCGAAGACCAGGAGGATCGCCAGCCCCAGGAACACCCATTCCATTCCCATGGCTCAGAACAAGGCGTCGAAGTCGGCGTCGCCCTTGAGCGCGTCGAACATGGGGTCCGTGGACAGCCACCCCATCACCTTCTGACGGTCCGCCGTGAGCGCCGCCTTCAGGTACTGCACCGCGTCCTTCGGCCTGCCCCACAGGGCGTACAGCGCCGACAGGTTGTAGTTGAGCAGCAGGTCCTCCGCGTTCAGCGCGCGAGCCCGCTCATACGCGCGCTCGGCCTCCGCGTAGAAGCCCTTCTGCGCGTAGCAGATGCCCAAATCGAGCTGCGCCTCGAAGTTGTCCGGCTCCAGCCGCACCACGTCCTTCAGCAACGTAATCGCCGAGCGGTAGTCCCCCTCGTCCATCATCAGCGCCGCCAGCTCGTGCCGGGGGAACGCGTCCTGGGGGTCCAGCTCGATGGCCGCCTGCAGCTCGCGCATCGCCTCTTCCACCCGCCCCTGGTCCGCGTACGTGAGGCCCAGGTTGAGGTGCGCGTCCGGGTACTCCGGATCCAACTCGATGGCTTCCTTGTACTCCTCCACCGCCATCTCCCCGGCATGCGTGGAGAGGAAGCAAGCCAGGTTGTAGTGCGCCGTGGCGCTCTCCGGCTCCAGCTTCAGGGCGGTGAGGTACTCGGTGAGGGCCTCGCGGAAGAGCTTCTTCTCCGCGTAGACGGTGGCCAGATTGTCGTGCGCGTGCGCCGAGCTCGGGTCCAGGTCGATGGCCTTCTTGAACTCCTTGATGGCCTCATCGAGCCAACCCCGGTCCGCCAGCTCGATTCCGCGAGTGTTGTGCTCGTCGGAGAGCGCGATGTTGTCCTTTTCCCGGGCCATGAGAGCGCCGGGCAATCTACGCGTCGCGCAACAAAGGGTGCAAGGTAGAGTTTCCCTCCGTCCATGCGCCACGCCGCCCTCCTGCTCTTCCTGTTCTCCGCCTGTCATCCCCGGCCCGCCCCCGTGGCGGAGGCCCCTCCCCCCTCCGTGGAGCCCCGTTCTCCAGAGGACGCAGGGCCTCCCGAAAGCCGGGAAGCGCCCGATCCGCTGGCCGGCCTCCCGGACGCCGGGCCCCCCGTTCGCCCCATCACCCTCGTCGTAGGCGGGGACGTGACGCTGGGTCACAACCACCAGAAGTACTTCGACGACCAGGTGGCCAAGGGCCGCTCCCGCGAGGAGATGCTCGCCTACGGCTTCAAGGAGGTCCGGGCCCTGGGTGACGCGGCCGACCTCTTCGTCGTCAACCTGGAGTGCCCCTTCACCGAGGGCGGCGAGAAGCTGGCCAAGAACTTCAACTTCCGCGCCCGGCCGGAGCTGGTGGGAGCGCTCGTCGCCGGCGGCGTGGACGTCGTCAGCCTGGCCAACAACCACCTCATGGACTACGGCGCCCAGGGGCTGGTGGACACGCTGGTGACGCTGGAGGCCGCCCGAATCCCCTACTTCGGCGCGGGCAGGACGCTCGCCGAGGCGCGCCGCCCCGCTGTCATCACCGTGGGAGGCGTGAAAGTGGCCCTCCTGGGGTACTTCTTCCTGGGCGAGCGAAACATCGAGCCACCAGAGGTCTACGCCACGGAGACGACGCCCGGGGTCGCCGGCCACTTCTCCGACGTGGACGTGATGGAGCGCATGCTGCGCGAGGACATCCTCGCCGCGAAGCATCAGGCGGACGTGGTGCTGCCCTTCTTCCACTGGGGCCGCGAGGGCACCTACGTGCCGGAGCCCTACCAGGTGCGACTGGCCCACGCCGCCATCGACGCGGGCGCGGCGGGCGTGCTGGGCAGCCACCCCCACGTGCTCCAGGCGATGGAGCTGCACCGGGGGGCGCCCGTCGTCTACTCGCTGGGCAACTTCGTCTTCGGAGGCAACTGGAACCCGCGCGACAAGCGGGGCGCCCTGTGGAAGGGCCGCTTCGGTCCGGGGGGCTACCTCTCCAGCGAGGTCTTGCCGCTGCGCACGGACCGCTTCCCGGAGCTCCCCTTCCAGCCCGTGCCCGTCACCGGGGAGGCAGCCGAGGAGGTGCTGCGACTGCTGGCCAACAGCTCTTCGGGGGTGGAGCGGATGCTCCCCGAGCTGGAGCCGTGGGCAAGGCCGTCTCCCTCCCCCGCGACTGGCGGGAGGGAGTAACCGGAGCGTCAGACCTTGTTGTTGGACTGGCCCTTCTTGGCGCGGCTACGGCGGCGCTTCAGCTGGGCCTTCCGGCCCTTGGCACGGTTGGCGACCTTCTTCTTGGAACGATTTCCCTTCTGGGCGGGCATGTGGAAGGACTCCGTGTGGTGATGTGAAACCGACCGCCAAGTGGATCCGGCGGTGAGGGCGGCCCTTCTTTCATGCTACCGCCCGAGCGGCCAAGGAATTTCTTGACTCCGTCCTCCCTTGCCAGCAGCCGGACAAAGGGGCAATACCCCCTGGAACGACGATGATTGACAAACTTGAAGACGTCGAGCGCCGGTTCGAACGCCTCACCGCGGACCTGTCGAACCCCGACGTCCTCGCCGACTCGGCGAGGCTTCAGAAGGTCTCCAAGGAGCGGGCGGGCCTGGAGAAGCTGGTGGACACGTTCCGCACGTACCGCCAGGTGCTCGCCGACCTCAAGGAAGTGGATGTGTGGCTCGACGCCGGCAGCGCCGACGAGAAGAGCTATGCGCGCGAGGCCCTGCCCGGACTGAAGGAGCAGCGCGACAGCCTGGAGAGCAGCCTCAAGCTGTTGCTCCTGCCCAAGGATCCAAATGACGAGAAGAACGTCATCCTGGAGATTCGCGCGGGCGCGGGCGGCGACGAGGCGGCGCTGTTCGCGGAGGAGGTCATGCAGATGTACCTCCGGTACGCGGATCAGCGGGGCTGGAAGTCGGACATCATCGACATGAGCGCGGGCAACGCGGGCGGGGTGAAGGACGCCACCGTGACGCTGTCCGGCGACGCCGTCTTCAGCAACCTGAAGTACGAATCCGGCGTGCACCGCGTCCAGCGCGTGCCCGCGACGGAGACGCAGGGCCGCATCCACACCTCCACCATCACCGTGGCCGTCATGCCGGAGGCGGAGGAAGTGGACGTGAAGCTCAACGAGGCGGACATCGACCGCCAGGCGATGCGCTCCACCGGCGCGGGCGGGCAGAGCGTCAACACCACGGACTCCGCGGTGCGCCTCACCCACCGGCCCACGGGCATCGTCGTGAAGTGCCAGCAGGAGAAGAGCCAGCTGAAGAACTACAACATGGCCCTTCGCATGCTGCGCGCGAAGATCTACGAGATGGAGCAGGAGCGCATCCGCGCCGAGCGCGACTCCACGCGCCGCTCGCAGGTGGGCACCGGCGACCGCAGCGAGAAGATCCGCACCTACAACTTCCCGCAGGACCGGCTGACGGACCACCGCATCGGCCTCACGGTGCACAACCTGCCCGCCGTGATGATGGGCGACATCGAGGACATCATCACCGCCTGTCGGACCTTCTACCAGGCGGAGGCGCTCAAGGCTCAGATGGGCGGCCCGAGGCCCCAGTCCGAAGCATGAGCAGCGAGACCTGGACCATCCGCAAGGTCCTCACCTGGACGACACAGCACTTCGAGAAGCGGCAGGTGGATGCGCCGCGACTCACGGCGGAAATCCTCCTGTCTCACGTGCTGAAGACGGGGCGCGTGCGACTGTACGTGGACCTGGACCGCCCCCTGTCCAAGGAGGAGCTGACCGCCTTCCGCGCGCTGATTGAACGGCGCCTGGCGGGAGAGCCCACGCAGTACCTCACCGGTACGCGCGAGTTCTACAACCGCGCCTACAAGGTGGACGCCCGCGTCCTCATCCCCCGGCCGGAGACGGAGCTGCTCGTCCAGGCGGCCCTGCGCGTGCTGCCCAAGGACTCGCCTGCTCGCGCGCTCGACGTGTGCACGGGCTCCGGCTGCATCGCCATCAGCCTCGCCGCCGAGCGCCCCCAGCTCGCCGTGACGGCCACGGACCTGTCTCCGGATGCGTGCGCCCTGGCGCGTGAGAACGCGGAGACGCTCAAGGTCTCCGAGCGGGTGACGGTGCTCCAGGGAGACCTGTTCTCCCCGCTGCCCGCCGACGCGAGCTTCCACGTCATCGTCTCCAACCCTCCCTACATCGCCTCGCACGAGATTCCCGGCCTGTCCGCGGAGGTGCGGCGCGAGCCCAGGCTGGCGCTCGACGGTGGGAAGGACGGCCTGGTCGCCCTCCGGCGGGTGGTGACGGAGGCGCGCAAGTGGCTGGAGCCTGGCGGCCTCCTTGCATTGGAGATGGGTGAGACGCAGGGCGCCGCGGTCCTGGAGCTGCTGCGCGCGGCCGGTTACGAGGACGCGCGGGTGGAGAAGGACCTGGAGCGGCGGGAGCGCATGGCATTTGGGACACAGCCCGCGGCCAGCGGGCCACAGGGCTGAGGGCCGGAAACAGCATGGACAAGATTGTGATGAAGGGCGGCGCGGAGCTGCACGGCGAGGTCGTCGTCTCGGGCGCGAAGAACGCGGCGCTGCCCATCCTCGCCTCCGCGCTGCTGGCGGATGGCACCTCCACCTTCCGCAACGTGCCGGACCTGGCTGACGTGGTCACCATGCTCAAGGTGCTGCGCACCATGGGCTGCGACGCGGAGCGGCTCACCGGCCGGAAGAAGGACGTGTGCGAGGTGGGCGTCAACGGGGCCATCACCCCGGAGGCCCCCTACGATTTGGTGAAGACGATGCGCGCCAGCGTGCTGGTGCTGGGCCCGCTCGTCGCGCGCTTCGGTCGCGCGCGGGTGTCCATGCCCGGCGGGTGCGCCATCGGCGCACGCCCCATCGACCAGCACCTCAAGGGCCTCAAGGCCCTGGGCGCGGACATCACCCTGACGGAAGGCTACGTGGAGGCCCGGGCCAAGCAGCTCAAGGGCGGCACCGTCAACTTCGACGTCATCACCGTCACCGGCACGGAGAACGTGCTGATGGCGGCCGTGCTGGCCAAGGGCCGCACCGTGATGGAGAACTGCGCGCGCGAGCCCGAAATCGAGGAGCTGGCCCGGGTGCTCAACAAGATGGGCGCCCGGATTGAAGGCGCCGGGACGTCCATCATCACCATCGAAGGCGTGGAGGGCCTCACGCCCGTGGACCACGCCATCCTCCCGGACCGCATCGAAGCGGGCACCCTGCTGGTGGCCGCGGCCATCTCCGGCGGCAACGTCCTGGTGAAACACGCCGTCCCTGAACACCTGGACGCCGTCATCGACAAGCTGCGCGAGGCCGGGTGCACCCTCACCGCCGAGGCAGGGGGCCTGCGCTGCAAGGCCCCTCGCACCCTCAACTCGGTGAACATCACCACCACCGAACATCCTGGGTTTCCCACCGACATGCAGGCGCAGCTCATGGCGCTGATGTGTGTGAGCCATGGGACATCCGTCATCAGCGAAAACATCTTCGAGAACCGCTTCATGCACGTTCCGGAGCTGCACCGACTGGGGGCGGACATCACTGTTCAGGGGCACACGGCGGTGGTGAAGGGCGTGAAGACCCTCAGTGGCGCCCCCGTCATGGCGACAGACCTGCGGGCGAGCGCTTCGCTCATCCTGGCGGGCCTGCGCGCCGAGGGGCGTACGGACGTCAGCCGCGTCTACCACCTGGACCGCGGCTACGAGCGCCTGGAGCGCAAGCTGCGTGCCCTGGGGGCGGACATCCGGCGCGTGAAAGCGAAGGCCTGAGGGACCGGGGGACACGGGGCCGAACGACCCCAGAAGGCGCGTTGCCAACAGAAGCGGCAACCCGGGTTGCATCCCAAAATTCGCACGACCTATCATTCTCCGAACCACTGGGGACGTGTGTCCCCCATTGAAGGAGATTGACCCGCGCCATGGATTGCCCCAGCTGCAACGTCGAGATGGTTGATCTCGAGGGGGATGACCAGACGTTGCGAAGGTGTGGAGATTGCGGCGGACTGTGGATTGACGTCGCGGACCTGAACCGGGTCCTCCTCCACAACAACCTCCCCGGGCTGGAGAGCCAGGGCGGCAAGGTAGATGCACAGGCATTGACCGGTCAGTGCCCTGAATGTCTGGTCGATCTGGTCCGCGTGGATGGCGGCGACCGCCAGCATCCCCTGCACTACGACACCTGCGAATCCTGCGGTGGCATCTTCCTGGAGTCGGAGTTCGAGGACGCCACCGATGTGAAGGTCGCCGTCGAGGAGATCATCGCGTTCTTCCGCCACTTTGGTGGCAAGAAGAAGGCGGCCTCCCTCTAGACGGCCCACCGGGCAGTCGCAGCCGGTTCAGGGTTGGCTGCGGAAGGCGCGGCCCCACTCCTCGGCCACCGCGCCGTCGAGTTCCAGTGTGGCTCCAGCCGAGGTGGCCCCTTCCGGGGCGGCCTTCTGGAGGCGCGCCGTCACCTTTCCGCGCTTGGGCACCTCCAGCGTGAGTCGAGAACCCGACAGGGCATAGGTGCCCGTCACGGCGCTCGGCTCACCGCCCTCCAGCGGCTCGTGGGCGAAGCGGTACGTCCCGTCGACGTAGAACGAGAGGAAGCGGTCCGGGGCGCCGTCCAGGCCGCTGAACCACGTCCCCAACAGGGGCGCCAGGCGCGAGTCGTAGCGCAGGCGCGGCGCGAGCCACGTGCCGTTGAGCGCCTTGCCCCCCGAGTAGAAGATCAAATCGGTGACGCAGACAGGGGCGGCCTCGCCGGAACCCGGGAAGCGCTCCGCCACCTCGAGCGTGAAGCGGTTGCCCCTCAGGGACGGGCTGATGGGGACGACCTGCAGGCCGCGCTTGTCCTCCACCTTGAGGCTCTTGGCGGAGTCCACGCTGGTGAGGGTGAGCTTCTTCGCGCGGGCGTGGGCCTTGTACGAGGCCTTGTCCGTCCCATCACCGGTGTAGACGCGCACCTCGTCGATGGTGACGACGTCCTTGAAACCGATGGTGACGGGGGCCGGGGTGGCGCCCGTGGCGCACCAGGCCGTGGAGTCGCGACCGTCGAGCAGGTGGAGGGGCGAGTAACGCTCGGGCTGGCGCTCTCGCTCCAGGTAGTCGGCGGCCTGGGCATACCCCGGCGGGGCGTTGGACGCGGCGGGGGCGGCGGAGGCGAGCAGCAACAAGGCGAGGGGGAGGCGGCTCATGCGCCCATCTTTGATCGCACCGCGAGGGTGGCTCCAGTCCCCGACCAGGAAGGCCGTCTGGAGGGGCCCGGGGTGGGCCTTTCGTCACGGATGAAAGCACGGGCCCGGGTGTTGGGGTGCTTGACACCCGGACGCCGCGGGGAAGTGATGCGGCCCGATGCGGAGAGAAAACGTGATGCGACGCTGGGGGTGGGTCTGTGTGCTGGCCGCGACGCTGGTCGCCTGCAAGGACGACAAGCCGAGCGAGGTGCCCGACGCGGGGCCCGTGGAGACGGGGCCATCCGCCCTCACGGAGCAGGAGCCCAACGAGCGGCCCGAGCAGGCCCTGACGATTACGCGGGACAGCACGGTGACGGCGGACCTGGCGGCCCAGCCGAACAAGGCGGACGAGGACTGGTATCGGCTCGCGCCCCCTGCCCCCCGCGTGGCGGACGTCACCGTGTCCGGGTTGCCCGGCGGAGACATCACCCTGGAGGTCTATGACCGGGACCGCAACCGGCTGGCCTCCATCAACAGCGAGGGCGACGGCAAGCCGGAGCGCTTCCCCAACCTCTACGTGGACGGCGAGCGCTGGGTGCGCGTGGCGCCCGCGCGCAAGGGCGTGGGCGGGGCCTACACGCTCAGCGTGAAGATGCGCGCCGCGAATGACGGCGAGGAGCACGAGCCCAACGACAGGGCCGTGGACGCGATTGCGCTCCCCCTGGGCCAGACGGTGACGGCGTTCCTGGGCCACGCGGGCGACGAGGACTGGTACCGGGTGGAGCTGCCGGAGACCGCCGCGCCCACGAGCGCGCCCGCGGCGAACGACGCGGACTCGGGTGCCGAGGGCACCGTGCCCCCCGGAGCTGCGGCTCCAGGGAACGTGCCCACCCAGGGAGCAACGCCTCCTCCGAGCCCGGTGCCTGGCGCGGAGAGCGGCGCGGCCACGGGGACGCCCGAGGAAGGTGCGGCCCCTCTGGACACGCCCCCCTCCCCCACGGGCACGTTCGGTGGAGGTGAGCCCGCCGCCGCGCCGACTCCGGAGACGGGCGTGGCGCAAATCACGGATGCGGGGGTGGCGGCGCCTCCGCCCGAGCCTCCCTCGGTGGCGCTGAAAATCGACCTGTCCGCGGTGGAGGGCGTGCGGCCGGAAATCTCGGTGCTGTCCGCGGCCGAGGCGCCGCTGTTCTCGCTGCGTGGCAAGGAGGGCGAGGCCCTGTCGCTGCGCAACATCGGGGTGCGTGCGACGGACCGGGTCGTCTACGTGGTGGTGAAGGGCGGCTGGACGGGGGCGGGCAAGGAAGCGCGCCGCACGTTCAATGCGAGCACGCCGTACACGCTCACCGTGACGCAGGAGGAGGCCGGAGCGAACGCGGAGCTGGAGCCCAATGACGAGCTGCACAAGGCCACGCCGCTGACGGCCGGTGGGTACCGCGAGGGGTTCCTGGCGCCCAAGGGAGACGTGGACCACTTCGTGCTGCGCACGACGGAGCCGGTGCTGGCGAAGGTGGAGCTGTCCGGCGTGGAGCGACTGGACCTGGTGCTGTCCATGGTGGAGCCAGCCCAGGGTGATGGGCAGTCGGAGACGGTGCTCCTGCGCGCCAATGACGGCGCGCTCAAGGAGCCCGAGCGCCTCAACAACGTCTCGTGCACCGGCGCCTGCTACTTCCGCGTGGAGGGCGCGTCGCGCAAGGTGGAGGGCAAGTGGGTGAAGGACTTCGAGAACGCGGAGCAGCCCTACCGCATCAGCGTCTCCACGGTGCCGGACAACGGTGGCGAGGAGCGCGAGCCGAACAACACGGTGGACCGCGCGCAGGAGCTCGCGCTCGGCAAGGCGGTGCGCGGCACGGTGTTCCCGGTGAAGGACTCGGACTACTACCGCGTGGACCTGTCGGACCGTCCGGTGCGCACGCCGCTGAGGGCGACGCTCTTGGGCATCCTCAAGGTCGACGTGGGCCTGTACCTGCATCGCGTGCAGCCGGATGGGAAGTTGTCGCTCGTGCAGACAGCGGACCGCGCCAAGGGAGACCAGCCGGAGAGCATCCGGTACAGCGCGGAGCCCGGCGTCTACATCTTCGAGGTGCGTGACGCGAAGAACCGCGAGGCCAACTTCCAGGACTCGTACCAGCTCACCGTCGAAGAGGGCGAGTAGCCGGCAAAGCCGGCGCGTGGCCACTGGTACAGAGGCACGCATGAGCACACTCGAGATCGTCATCGAGGACACTCGCACCGGGAACGTCGAGTCCCGGTTCGTCGACAACCTGGAGCAGCGCTGCTCCCGGGAGACGGGCGTCAGCATCGGCTCGGCCGCGGACTGTGACGTGTGCCTGCCCGATCCAGCGGTCACCGCACACCACGCACGGTGGTATCCCGGGGGATACCACCGCTTCGTCCTGGTCCTGGATGAAGACGCCGTGGTGACAGCCGCTTCGGGCGACGAATACCGGGGTGGCGACACCCTGCGCGTCGACCAGCGCTCGTTCAGGATTGGCCCCTACGTCCTCACCATCCAGGTCTGAGGCAACCGCTCGGAGGCCAGTGGGTCGGTGCCCTGCTGGCCCATACGTCGTCGAAGCTCAACCGCGCGTCGTCTGCGCCGCCTGCTCAATCGCCGTGGCGATCTCGACCGGCTGCGAGACGTACACGGCATGGCTCCCCTTGACGTCCACCACACGCGAGCCCGCGCGCGCGGCCATCGCTCGCTGGGCCTGGGGCGGAATCATGCGGTCCTCTGTCGCGACGATGTACACGCTCGGCTTCGCCTTCCAGGCCGGCTTCCCCACGGCTCCCGCGAGCGCGTTGACGCCCCAAGGTACCTGCGAGTCCGCCATGAAGGACGCGACGTCCGGCGCCACATCCGCCGCGAACGACGCCGCGAACTTCTCCTTGTCGAGGAAGAGGAAGCCGTCCTGGGGCGGCAGGATGGGGGGAACCGGGGCGCCCGGCGGCGGGTCCTTGATGAGCGCCGCGACCGACTCGCCCGCGTCCGGAGCGAAGGCAGCCACATAGACGATGGCCGCGACCTTGGGGTCATTCCCCGCCTCCGTGACGACGACACCGCCGTAGGAATGCCCGACGAGAATCGCCGGCCCCTCCAGCGTGGCCAGCGCGCGCTTCGTCACAGCGACGTCGTCGGCCAGCGACGTCGTGGGGTTCTGCACCACCGTGACCGAGTAGCCCCGCTTCCGGAGCTCCGCGTGGACCCCCTGCCAGCCCGAGCCGTCCACGAAACCGCCATGCACCAGCACCACGTTCCGCACACCCGTCTGCTTCGTCTCCTGCACCATGAGTGCCTCCCTTGATGAACCCAAAGTACGGGGCGGCACTCTCAACAACCAGCTCGGAATTCTCGTCGATTCATGACTAAACATCATGAATGGAATTCACCTCTCGACAGCTTCGAGCCTTCCATCTCGTGGCCGAGCACCGCAGCTTCGCGCGCGCGGCCCAGGCGCTCTTCATCACGCCATCGGGCCTGAGCGTGTTGATCCGCGAGTTCGAGAACCAGCTTGGCTATCGCCTGTTTGACCGCACGACACGGCAGGTCCAGCTCACGCGGCACGGCGCCGACCTGCTGGATGCAACGCGCCGGCATCTCGTGGAGCTCGATGAAGCCATGGCCCGTGTCGGACGCAGCGCGCGGGGCCGGCAACAGGCCGTTTCCCTGGGCACGACACCGCTCGTCGCGGCCAACATCCTGCCGCAGGCGATGCGCGAGTACCGTCGCCTCCGGCCCGAGCTGCGGGTGCGCCTGTTCGACGCCGACCAGGACACGGTCCTGCGTCAGGTACAGGCGGGCCAGCTCGACCTGGGCGTCGGCCTCTTCAAGAGCGTCCCCGGCGTGCAGCGCGTGCCGTTCTTCCGCTTCTCGCTGGTGCTGATCCGCGCACGTCGCCACGGCGCCGCCACCGGGCCCGACGTGCCGTGGTCAGCCCTCGAGGGAGAGACCCTCATCGTCCTCTCCCCCTCGAGTTCGCACCAACAGCTCATCGACCAGCAGCTCGCGAAGTCGCGCGTCCGCTTCGAAACGGGTGGCGTCGCGAACCTCCTCGACACCCAGGTCGCGCTCGTGGAAGCAGACGAAGGCGTCGCCATCATCCCCTCGTTCGGCCTGCCCCTGTGCAAGAACCGCGAGGTCGTGATGTCCCGGCTCGTCGACCCCGTCGTGAGCATGGAGTTCCACCAAATCACCCAGCGCGGCCGTTCGCTGCCCGAGGGCGCTGACGAGTTCGTCGGGTTCCTCAAGACATACATCGCCAGTTGGGTGACGCGGGTCGGGGTCGTGTGAATCGACCGTGACGACACTCACTGGCTCCGCCAAACCATGTCCGGAGCCATGCTCAAGACACGACAGCCACCTCCGGCATCCCTGACCGGAGGCGGCGGTGTCGGGAAGCGCGCGACTACGGAACCGCGTTCACGTCCACGTCAATCACACGCGGCTCCTCGGTGTGCGTCTCCGTGGTGACGGAGGCCAGCGCGGCGCCCACCTGGAGCGTCAGCGCCCAGCTCCCATCGGTGAGCCTGTTCGGCACGTACTTCCAGAAAAGCCGCACACGGCCCGTCGTCAGCTCCTCGGCCACGAGAGCCTCGGTGGCCTTCCGCTCGATTTCGGCCGTGCTCAGCCGGGTCCGCAAGAGGTGGCCTTCACGGGCCAGCGCGGGCCAGGAGATGAGCGCTCGCTGGAAGCTGCCATCCACGCCGTGCGTCACCACCGCGCGGTGGCCCTGCACACGGATGCCATTGATGGCGCGCAGCACGAACGTCTTGTGCCGGTGGAGCTCCGCGGGCTCGTAGGTGCCCACGTCCTCGCTCTGGAGGAAGGACGCCACCTGGCGGACGTCTCCCACTTCCGTGGTGGGAATGCCCCAGCGCTGCAACCGGGCCAGGGCGTTGCGCTGCAAGACAGCGGGCTCCAGCCTCGTCGCGGGCCCGCTCTCCACCTTGTTCAGCACCAGGGCACGGCCCGAGGCACCATCCCGCTCGAGCTTCCAGTTCGCGGACTCCAGTTCAAGACGAGTGCCCAGCTCGCTCGCCACGGTGAAGGGCTCCGTCGTGCCAATCAGCCCCCGCTGGAGAATCGCGTCGTTGAAGGCGTTGGCCGGCAACAACTGGGTGGGCAGGCCACCGGACGGAGGCGTCGCGATGCCGGAGGTGTCGAATTCGAAGCTGACGGTGGTCGCTGCCCTTGCGACCTGCGCGGACTGAGTGTCGGGGCGCTCCTCCGCCAGGGGGGTCACGCTGTCGCAGCCCAGCATCGTGGTGAGCGGAAGGACGGCCAGGTATCGGATGATTTGGGTCTTCATGGTTTCGATGTCCAAGGGAAGGTGTGGAAGGACGATGCGTTCAGGGCAGCTTGCGACCGTTGTCCGGGTTGCAGCCGCTCACGTAGAAGTAGGTGGAGCCCGTCTTGCTGCCGGTGTTCTTGCGGTCTCTCCACCCGCCCGCCTCGTACATGCTCTTGCGCTTCGCCTTGGTGTCGCCGAAGACGATGGACACGGGGCAGTCGTCATAGATGAGCCCCCAGTCGTAGGCCTCATCAATCCAGTTCTCGCCCACGCCATCCATCATCGAGTTCGCCGTGTAGTCCTCCAGGTAGCCCTTCACGAAGTTGCCGCACGAGGAGTCTCCGTGAAAGGCATTCCAGACACTGAAGCCGCTGGTGGCCGTCACGAGCTGCTGGCGGTAGCCCCCCTTCTCCCAGACCTCGATGTTGCCGGACTGGCACGCCTTGATGACGGCGATGTCCAGCTTCCCGTTCCCCAACCGCATGTGCTCATTCGTTCTCGCCGAGCACGAAGGGTCATTGCTGCCCATGACGAGTGAGCTGCGCGGCGTCGACACGCTGTGGCTGCCGTGCGTGTGGACGAAGAGGACGTCCGCGTCGTCCACGCCGGCGTTGATGGCGGCGTCGTTGGACTCCCCCACCGCGCCCTTGGCCGGGTCCGTCCAGAGGTCCCGCGCCGCGTTGGAGTTGTTGTGCGTGCGCACGTCCGACCAGAGGCCGAGGCTCCTGAGCCAGTTGAAGTAATTCGCGAACGTCGCCGCCGTCTGGGTGTGGACGGAGTGCGACGAGCCCGAGCACTGCGAGGCTCCGCCGAAGTTGGCGATGCCGTAGACGTGAGTCTCATTCGCCAGCGCCGCCGCCGGCAGGAGCAGGGCTCCCGCGAGCGCGCTGCTCAGCCACTGCTTGGTTTGCGTCCGGAGTTTCATGGTCCAGGTCCCCCTAGAAGTCGGTGTGCCGGAATGGCACGCCATGGCCGGGAGGGAGCGTGCCGAGCTCCCTGTTTTCAGCCTCGGACCCAGAACGAAGGCATTCTGAAATCTTCCCGGGCGCCCCGACGAATACGTGAAGATTCCGCTGCGGGCGCCCTCCGCTGCGACCACGGCGCCTACTGGTGGTCTCGATAGCGATCGATGGGAAACGGGAACCGCAGCTCCGTCAGCAACTCACGCGTGACCGCGCCAATTCCGACCCCTGACAGACTGCCTGGCGTGTAGTGCCCCGAGTCATTGTCCCAGTAGACCAGGAAGCCGTCGGCGAACCTGGCCGTGCCGGCGAAGAGCACCGGTTTCTCGGACTTCGTCGGCCTGTTGCTCGGCTTGTCCTTCGTGGAGATGGCCGAGTGCCCCTCCGCGTGGTTCGGATTCGCCACCGTGCCGCCCATGACGGCCTCTGGACTGCTCTTCACGGCTCTCTTCCAGAGATACGACAGCGGGACGACGAACGGATAATCGCCGTCCGCTTTCACCCTTTTGTCCTGACCGTCCCAGACCCAGAACCGACGCTCCTCTGTCTGTATCATCTCGGTGACATCCACCTCCTCCGCCACGATTCGCGCAGGGGACGCGAGCTCCCGGGTCTGAAGCAGATTGATCATACAGGGGTAGATAGGGATGCCGTTCTGGATGAACGTGCAGATCGCGACCAGGTCTCGCACCAGGCTCACATTCTGCTTCGACAGCCCACTCGAGACCTTGAACGCATGCGTATTCGTGACGGTATTCAGGAGGCCACCAAAGGTCTCCAGTAGCTTCTTCTGCTGCGCTTCCGAGTACGGAACCCCGTCGTTGAGTCCGATGCGATTCTTCGCCTTGAGCGCCATGCCTCTGAGGCTGTCGGGGGAGAATCTGGCGTCACCCACCCTTTCGGGAGGATGAGGGGCATCCAGTTGCGCCTTGATCTCGCGGATCGCGATGAGCATCCCATCTTGCAAAGCCCCATTGATGTCCATGACACCTCTCCCTTTATCGAAATCCCTGACACTCAAAGAACCGTAGACGTCGACATGGACCGTGGCACGTCGCTGGGCGCACATCCAGGTGCCAAACGCCGTGTCCCCAGCGAGCACGGCGGAATCTCCGCCACCCTGGGCCCTCGATGGCATTCAGAGTTGCTTCAAGCTGAAAGCGGCCCAGACGATTCGTTCAGGGACTACCTCGAAGAGCTCATTCTCCGACAGGAATCCGGGCGCTCTCGTGGAGGTCAGCTCAGTGACGATGTCATCCAGGGCGCTTCGGAGTGACTCCGGGAGAATCTCCCGCAGACTCGAGAGGAGCAAACGGCTGGTTTCATTGTCTCGATTCTGTTTCGACGTATCCGCGGGAACACAGATGGCGAGGAGGTCTGGCAGGGTCCAGGCGCTTGGAGGGGTGGCGATATTCTCTTCCAGCCAGCGCTGGACGTCCTCACGGCATCCCAGTTCACTCCAGCAGAACAGCACGCCCATGGACCAGTCGGCCACCTCGAGCGGGACCGCCAGCAACCGTGCGAGCCGTTGGGGAGCATAGGCGCACAGCGCGGGATTGATGACCTCCTCCAGCCCCGTGGACTGGCCTTGCTCGGACGCAAGCGCGCCGGGCGTTGCCCTTTGTGCGTGATGGTGCCAGGCGGAGTACAGGAGGTAGTCCCTGTCATCGGCTGGGGCGAGGTCCGCGAGCAATGTTCGCGCGGACTCGCGGTCCAACTTCGCCAGAAGAGAGGCTCCCAGCAGATACCGTTGCGCCCCCTTCTTCATCCGATGCGGTGGCATGGATTGAATCCTGGCACTGACGAGCGCCAACAAGCGTGCGCAGTTCCCCGATGAGAGCCCATCCACGTGCTGAAGGAGACGGGAAATCGTCAGGTCGAAGTCCGCGTCAAGGTGCTCCTTGATCGCCGCCATCGCGTCCGCGTTCCGAGGTGCACCCAGGTTGCTGGCATGCGTTCGGAGCTTCTCGTCCGAGAATGCCTCCGGGGGGATGCCGAAGTAGAAGTAGCGGTCGAAACACTCCCTGCTCGCGATGCGCCGGGTCGCGGCGGCGTGGCGCTCGACGATGCTCGTATCGAGGCCGATGACCTGCGGGAAGAGGTGAGCAAGGACTCGACCGACCTCGACCGATTCTCTCGGCTCGCACAGCCGGTGTCCGACAAGAAAGGTCGCCGCGTCGGGTGTCGCGGTGGCGGAGTACGTGTGCTCGAACAGCTCCTCCTTGAGGTGATAGAGCCCGCGAACGACCAAGGGATGGTAGGTCCGTAGATAGGTCGCGCCGATGAAGTCGGCGAAGTCGACTTCCCCGGTGACCAGCGGCAGGTAGGAGCGAAGCTGCGCGAAGAATCGCTTGATGCTGCGAGGCTCCGTCAGCCTGCGAAGGACCTGACTGTCGAACAGGCGCTTCACGCGATCCGTGGCCTCGGCGCTCATCCGGGGCGGAGCCAGGGCGCGCAGGGACTCGTCAATCATCGTCCGGGCCTGCCGTTGGTGGACGATGGGAAGGTCGAGCCGGACCTGGACGATCTTCTCCAGGTAGGCCAGCGCGCGCTCCGCATTGCCGCGCGCCAGCTCGGTCTCCTGGAGCACCGAGAGAAGGGTGGCCTCGTCATAGGCGAGCAGGTAGCAGATGTTCGGAAGCCGCCCGAGCAGTCGGATGAGCTTGAACACCATCAGAAGCTCACTCGGCATGAGGCGGTCGACATCGTCGAGCACCACCAGCGTCGGACGCGCCCGCTCACGGAGCGCCGTCTCAAGCCGAGCACGCAGCTCCGTGACGGAGCGCTGGGGAGCCATCAGCTTCGCCGCGCTCTCTGCGAGCTTGCCGGGATTGATGCCAATCCACTCCATCAGCGGCGAGTCGGTCACCGCGCCGCCTAACGAGAGCAACTTGCTGGCGTACGACTGAAACGTCTCAAAGGCCGTCTGGTTCTCGAAGTCGTACAACACCTTCGCAATCTCATCGAAGAAGGCGAAGGCGAGCGTCTGGACGCCGGAGAACTCCCAGGGATTGAAGTGAACGATGGTCCACGGGCTCTTGGGTGCCTGGAGTTGCTTCGTGACGACGCTCAGCACGGAGGACTTGCCACTGCCCCAGGGCCCCATCAGGGCCAGCACGGAGCTGGACTGTTCCGACTGGACCCGCGAGAGGACCTGGACCACCTGTCGTGCGAACTGCGTTCGCGCCAACAAGTCTTCACTTTCACTCTCGATGGGGTCGTCGGAGAAGTGTCGCGGTGGAGAGGGGCGCTCGGACATGAGGCGCATCGTCCGCCGCGACCGCGCCCCATTCAACGACAAGCCGAGTGGGTCCGGGCCAAGGCAGGCCTTCCGGCCCCCTCGCTGCGCTCCCAGTGAGGCCGAGCCAGGCAGGCCGCCCACCAGCGCCGCGCCATGCCGCCGGCCTCATCTCGGGTCCGTTGAGTCCTCACCACTTCGTGGGCAAAGCCGCGGTTCGCGCCCCCGCAACAAGGCGGCCCGATGCCCGGAAACACGAAGGCCGGTAGTCCCGAGTTTCCTCAAGAACTACCGGCCTTTATGAGTGAGCGGCGGAAGGGATTCGAACCCTCGACCCCGAGCTTGGGAAGCTCGTGCTCTACCAACTGAGCTACCACCGCGAACCAACGGGCCGGATGTACCGCAGGCCCCAGCGAGCGTCAAGGACGTTGCCAGCGCCCTCCCCCACGACGTCCACGAGGCGTCGCCAGCGGGCCCGGCCAGGGACTCGGGGCTCCCAGGAGGACGTGACGAGCCCCTCCCCTGACCTGCCCCC
>NZ_JABUMQ010000218.1:0-19140 GCF_013336645.1 Myxococcus sp. CA039A
ATGGTGTCGAGCTCGTCCTCGACGAAGGGGCGGAAGCGCTCGCGGATGAGGACCTCCGGCAGGTGGGTGTCGCGGGCCTGCTCCAGGCCCTGGAGGAGCAGGTCCCTCACGAAGGCGCCGTCGAGCACCTTGGAGTCGAAGTAGCTCTTCTCCACCCGGGCCGCGTTGACCAGGACGATGCGGTCCACGCCCAGCGAGGCCACGGCGGGGAGGACCTTCTTGAGCGCCTTGGGCCGGGGGATGGCGAGCAGCAGGTCGATACGGGCGCGCGGCGGAGGCGGCTCGGTGAGGTCCACGCGCAGGTGGAGGACGCCGGGGCTGTTCTCCAGCACTTCGCCGGTGCCGATGAGTCCGCCCAGGCGGCCGACATGCAGGGATTCGCCGGGCTCGGCGCGGAGCACCTCTCGCGCATGCTGGGCGCGGCGGCCGGTGAGGCGCGCGGTGCCGTCCGGAAGGAAGTCCTCGTCGAAGAGCAGCAGCAGGTTCACGGGGAGCTTCTGTACCCCGGCCAGGGGGCGCCGTGGGGCCCTTCTTCCCTCCGGGGTGGCCCTGGAGCGCCCGGCTCCCTGACAGGTGGGGCGCCCTTCCACCAGCAGTGCTTGCCCGGCCCCGGGCCGTGCCGTAAAGCCGGGCTGTGCGTAACCTTTGTCTTCGCTGCCATCGCCCCGAGAGCACCTGCTACTGCTCGCAATTGCCGCCTCGGCTGGACACTCGCACCCGCGTCGTCTTCCTCCAGCACCCGCGTGAGCGCCGCGTGGCCATTGGCACCGCGCGCATGGCGCACCTGGCGCTGGCCAACTCCGAGCTTCACCACGGCGTCGACTTCACCGGCCACACCCGGCTGGAGGAGCTGGCCGCGGACCCCGGGTCCGTCGCGGTCCTCTTCCCTGGTGAGGACGCCATCTCCGTGGAGCAGGCGCGCGCGCATCCGCCGAAGACGCTCATCGTCGTGGATGGCACCTGGCCGCAGGCGAAGAAGGTCGTCGCCCGGAACCCGCTGCTCGCCGGGCTGCCGCGCATCGGCTTCGTGCCTCGCCGCCCGAGCAACTACCGCATCCGCGCGGAGCCCGCGGACCACTGCGTCTCCACCATCGAGGCGGTGGTGGAGATCCTCGGGCTGCTGGAAGGTGAGCCAGAGCGCTTCGACACGATGTTGAAGGCGTTCGAGTACATGGTGGACACGCAGTTGGGGCGACAGTCGACGCGGACGTCGCCGAACCGGCGCCGCATCCACTTTGGTCCGTGGCGTCCGCCGCAGGAACTGCGCTCGCTGGCGGAGGACTTCGAGAACCTCGTCGTCTTCTACGGCGAGGCGAATGCGCACCCGACGGGTGCGGACATCCCGCCGGAGCTGGTGCACGTGGTGGCGTGTCGTCCGGCCACGGGCGAGCGCTTCGAGGCCATCATCGCGCCCGAGCAGCCGCTGGCTCGCAGCACGACGTTGCACGTGGAGCTGTCGGAAGAGGTTCTGCGCGCGGGCGAGCCTCGGGTGCAGGCGCTCGAGCGGTTCGAGCGCTTCCTGCGTCCCGATGACGAGCTGGCGGTGTGGACGACGTTCGCGCTGGACCTGCTGTGGAGCGGCGGTGTGCAGCGCAGGCCCGCGAGGAACGTGCGGCTGGCCACGGCGC
This sequence comes from Myxococcus sp. CA039A, assembly GCF_013336645.1. NCBI lineage: Bacteria > Pseudomonadati > Myxococcota > Myxococcia > Myxococcales > Myxococcaceae > Myxococcus > Myxococcus sp. CA039A. The sequence goes on from NZ_JABUMQ010000218.1 coordinate 1,629, forward strand.
GTGCGTTGGAGGGCAAGGCCGGCGGTGTGGAGCACGCGATGGAGCTGCTGGCCGGTCCGGACGTGCCCTCGTGGGCACCCGGGCGCGCGGGCACGCGCATCCGCGCGCTGGAGTCCGTGCTGCGCGTGCTGGTGGAGCGTGGTCTTGCCCAGGAGCCGATGAAGCGGGTGAAGCAGCAGCGCACGGGCACCGAAGGCTGACGCGTCGGACACCGGGGTGCTCGCGGGGTTCAGGGCAGCAGCGCGGTGCCGGCCTCTCGCGCGTACCGGCCGCGCGGGAAGTCGTTCAGGTACTGGCGATACTCCATCTTCGCGTCCTGCCCCTGGAGTCGCTCCTCGAAGCAGCGTGCGCGCAGATAGCGCGCCTGCTCGCGGTGGTCCGTGCGCGGGCTCTTGTCCGCGATTTCCTCCAGGCCCGCGAGGAAGTTCTCACACGTCCGTGGCCCCATCTGGATTCGCGCGTAGCCCAGGAACCGCTCGTCAGCGTCCTTTGACAGCAGGGACATCGGAATGAGTCCCTCCTTCTTCTTGGGCTGAGGACGCTCCGCCACCTGCACCGGCGGCTTCGGCTCGGAAGCCTTGGTTGCCAGTTGGGCAGGAGGCAGCTTCTCCGTCACCGACGGCGCGGGGTAGGGCGCGAACTCCTGCGTGGGGTCCGCGGGATTCCGAGGAGTGGCGGCCGGCGAGGGCGTTGACGAGGCCACCGCGGTCGGCGGCGGTGACGTGGGCTCCACGGGGGACTTCTCCTTGACCTCCGATGCCTCTGGCGGAAGCGGAGCCTTCTCCTGTCGAGACTTCATGGACGCCGCCACCACCTTCGACTTGCGCTCGACCTTGTGGGAGGGCTCCGTCGCGAGGGCCGGCTTCACGGTGCTCGGCGTCTGGGGAGCATGGGCCACCGCCGGCACCACGCTCGGAGCTGCCTCCGGTGTGCTCGCACCTGTCGGCACCGTCGGGCCTGGCTCCTGCGTGGACGACTCGGTGGGAAGGTCCATCGAGTCGAGCGCATCACGGTCCGGTTCGGACAGCGGTTCCTGCTTCAGCGCGCCCCCCTGCTCGGACAACTCCACGCGCTCGCCCGCGCCCACCATCCGCGCGGACTGGCCCTGCAGCTCCACGCGGACTCGCCCTTCGGACACCGCCACTGAAGCCCCAAGGGCCGTGCGCTCCACGGTGAACACCGTGCCCACCACCGACACTCGCAGGCCCGCGACGTCCACGAGGAAGCCGCGGCGCTCCGCATGCGAGGCCTTCACGGACACCCGGCCCTGGCGCACCGTGAGGTGCACGTCGCTCGCCTCCGCGCGGGACAGCTCCACCTCCGAGTCCGACGACAACCTCACCCGGCTCGCGTCCGGCAGGCGCAACATCGCGGAGGCTCGCGCCGGAGTCTTCACCGCCGCCCCCGAGCGCAAACGCATCCCGGCCCGCAGCTCTCGCTCCGCGCCGCCGCGCTCGCGCATCACCGCGCCCGTCGTGCTCTCCGCTCGGGTCGAATCCTGCTCGGCGGGGGACGTGGGCGTGCCCATCGCCACCGTCGCCTCGGGAGGCGGAGCCGCTTGCTCCGCGAGCACCACTTCAGGAGGACGGGGACTCACGGACGGCCCTGTTGGACGGCTCACCCAGAGCGCGAACACCACGGCGCAGGTTCCCGCGAGCGCGAGCGCCCAGGGCCACGTCGGTCGGAATGACTTGTCCGCCCGTCGCGCGCTCACCGTTCTCACGGGCGACAAGGTCGCGGTGGACTTCCCCTCCTGTCGCGCGTGTTCCTCGCTCCCGGAGCGTCGCGCCGTCGCGGTGCTCCACGGCCATCGGGACCGCCAGGACTTCGCCTCCAGTCGCGCGGCGGCCTCGGCGCGCAGCTTCGCGCCCACCGCGTCCCAGTTCACCTGGGGCTCCACGCTCCTGGCTTCGTGCAGCACGGCGCGGCTGGCCCGCACCTGCTCCCACTCGGCGGTGCACGTCGCGCAGCTCGACAGGTGCGTGCGCGTGCTCGCCGTCTCCTCGGCGCTCAGCTCGTTCGCCGCCAGCGCCCATAGCGCCCGTGCCTCAGGGTGCGCCATGAGGGCCTCCAGGGCGGCGGGTGGCGAGCAGTCGCTGCATGGCCTCGTTGAACTCCAATCGCGCGTGGTGCAGGCGGCTGCGGACGGTGTTGGGAGAGCTTCCCACGGTCTCGGCGATTTCGTCCGGGCTCATTCCGCACAGCTCGTAGTACACGAAGACGATTCGCTTCTTCGGCTTGAGCTTCTCCAGCGCCGCCTCCACCAACCGAGCCGCCTGCCGCCGCGACGCGGCACGCTCCGGGTCCTCGTCTGGAGACTCTTGCTCGGGCGGCTCCGCGACCGAATCCTCGGGCCTGCGCCGCTTCCAGCGCAGATGCGACAGCGCCACGTTGGAGCACACCCGGTAGAAGAACGTCCGGAAGCGCGACTCGCCCCTGAAGCCCTTCACCGCCGTCAAGAGCCGCAGGTACACCTCCTGGAGCAGGTCCTCCACGTCCACGCGATTGCCCACCAGGTGCCGCAAGGTGCGCGCGGCGTCCACCCGGGTCAGCTCGTAGAGGTGCTCGAAGGCCGTGGTGTCTCCTTCCTGGAGCCGGCGCACCAGCGACTGGAGCTGGGGCTCATCCGACGTGGGAGGTGAGGAAGGGCCCTGTCCAGGGCGCTCCTCGGGCGAGGCGGCCGGCGCCAATGCCTGGGCTTCGCGGAAGATCACCGGACGCTCTCCCTCCGGGACGCGCCATGAGGTCCCCCCCTGTAGGAGCGCCCCACCGTCCATGTGAAAGGTCCAGGCCAGCACACTACCTCCGTGCCCCTGGGTCGCCGCAGCGACGTGACCCGATCAAAAAAGATTTTTGATCAGCCGTCAGCGCCTTGGAGTCGAACGCGGGTGAAACCGGACAACCCACCCGGTGGCCGGACCGGTTCCCCGAAGCATGGAGTCCCCGCTCATGAGGCACCACCCCGCACGCGGCCTGCTGGCGCCGCTCCTCGTGTTGTTCGCATTCTCTGGCTGCATCATCCACGAGAACGATGACAGTTGGCTGGACGACGAGGAACTCTGCTACTGCGCCACCAACGCCGACTGTGACGCCGACCAGTACTGCCGCGCGGGCTACTGTCGCGACCTGGGGCCCAACGCGGATCGGTGTACCTCCACGCTCGAATGCCCCGGCACGGAGATCTGCATCAACTCCGTCTGCAATCAGCCCTGCACCCGCACCGCCGAGTGCTCCTCCGGTGGCAGGTGCGAGGACGGCTTCTGCACCCCGAGTAGTTCGCGGCCGCCGCGTGACGGCGGCACTCCCGATTCCGGCCCGAAGCCCGACGGTGGCCCTCGCCCGGATGGCGGCGGTCGTCCCGATGCGGGTCCTCCCGACGGTGGGCATCCTCCGATGGATGCGGGTCCGGGGCCCGTGTGCCAGGTGAACGCGGACTGCGGCACGGGGAACTACTGCATCAACAACCAGTGTCACCGTGGCTGCGCGACGGATGGGCAGTGCTCCAGCACCGAGGCGTGTGTCTTCGGCGTGTGCCGCCCGCGTCCGCCGGACCCGAACGCGTGCCGCACGGCGGCGGATTGCTCGGGTGGCAAGGACTGCGTGGACGGCCAGTGCCGTGCGCAGTGCGAGTCCACCACGCAGTGCCCCGCGGACCAGTCCTGCCAGATTGGCTACTGCCTGCCCATTCCCCACGGCGGTGAGTGCCGCGCCAACTGCGAGTGCCCCTCGGGCCAGGTCTGCACGAACGGCCAGTGCCGCTCCACGGAGCCGGAACCGGGTCAGACGTGCATGGCGAACTGTGACTGCCCCTCCGGTCAGGTCTGCACCAGCGGCTACTGCCGTCCTCCCGCGCCGCCGCCTCCTCCTCCCGACGCGGGCCCGGGCAATGCCTGCGCCGCCAACTGCGACTGTCCTTCAGGTCAGGTGTGCACGAACAACTACTGCCGCGCGCCTCCTCCTCCGACGCCGCAGGATGCGGGCACCACCACGGTGTGCCGCGCCAACTGCGAGTGCCCGGCGGGAGAGGCCTGCATGGAGGGCGCGTGCAAGCCCGTCAACCGAGGGAGTGGCAAGGCCTGCGTGGCCAACTGCGAGTGCCCCGCGGGAGAGCGCTGCCAGGAAAACGTCTGTTGGCTGTAGTCCGTCATGACGGGTGGCGCGCTGAGGTCCGTCCTCAGGGCGCCACCATCCGCCAGCAGCGGTGGATGTCCTTGCGCTGGAAGTCCTCGGGGATGGAGGCCGGTGTGAGCTCCTCCACGGACTTCCAGCCGCGCGTCGCCTTGGCGTCGAGCTGAAAGCCGAGGAAGTTGTTGGAGAAGTAGAGGACGCCTCCGGGTGACAACAGTGTCCGGAGTGCGTCCAGCAGGCGCGGGTGGTCTCTCTGCACGTTGAACGAGCCCGTCATCTTCTTCGAGGTGGAGAAGGAGGGCGGGTCGCAGACGATGAGGTCAAAGCGCTCGGGGCCCCGGGCCTGGGCCTCCACCCACGCCTTCGCGTCCGCGCGGATGAGTTCGTGGCGCGAGCTCGCCAGTCCATTCAGGTCCAGGTTGTCCTCGGCCCAGTCCAGGTACGAGTTGGACAGGTCCACCGTCACCGTGCTCGCGGCGCCACCCGCGGCGGCGTACACGGTGAACGCGCCCGTGTACGCGAAGAGGTTGAGGAAGCGCTTGCCCTTGGCCTCCTCGCGCACGCGCTGACGGGTGTCGCGATGGTCCATGAAGAGGCCGGTGTCCAGGTAGTCGCCCAGGTTGACCCAGAACTTCAGGCCCCGCTCCTCCACCACGAGCCGTCCACTGCCCTGGCCCACGCGGCCGTACTGCGCGCGGCCCCAGGGTTGGGGCGTGTGCGTCTTGACGAAGACGCGCTCGGCGGGGACCTCCAGCACCTCCGTCACCGCCGCGAGCACCTCCGTGCGCTGCGTCTCCGCCGTGCCGGACTTGAGCGCGCGTCGGCGCGGGTACTCGGTGACGTGGACGCAGTCGCCGTAGATATCCACCGCGAAGGGGTACTCGGGGATGTCCCTGTCGTAGACGCGGAACGACGTCAGCCCCCGGGCCTGGGCCCACTTGCGAAAGTGCTTCGCGCCCTTGCGCAGCCGGTTGGCGAACATGGCCGCCTCGGTCGTCCCGGGTATCTCGTTGCCGCCGTTGCCGTGAGTATCGTGTGGGTCTGCCATCTCGGCCCCACTCATCCCTGACTCGCGGACGGACGACAAGCTCGGAAGAGGTCGCTTCGGGCGGTCAGGTGACGAAGCGCACGCCCCCCGCGCGGGCATTGCGGCGAGTGCTGGGGGAGGGAAGACTCGGCGCCATGAGTGTGCGCGTCGAGAAGAGCGGCCCCATCACCACCGTCGTCCTCCAGCGGCCCGAGGTGCGCAACGCGGTGGACGGCGCCACCGCCCAGTTCCTGGCTGACGCCTTCCGCGCCTTCGATGCCGATTCCGACGCGCGCGTGGGGGTGCTGTACGGCGACGGCGGCACCTTCTGCGCGGGCGCGGACCTCAAGGCCGTCTCCGAGGGCCGCATGCCGCGCCTTCAAGTCGACGGGGACGGCCCCATGGGCCCGTCGCGCATGGTGCTGGGCAAGCCCGTCATCGCGGCGATTTCAGGCCACGCCGTGGCGGGTGGCCTGGAGCTGGCGCTGTGGTGCGACTTGCGCGTGGCGGAGGAGGACGCGGTGCTGGGCGTCTTCTGCCGGCGCTGGGGCGTACCGCTCATCGACGGCGGAACGGTGCGGCTGCCCCGGCTCATCGGCCTGTCTCGGGCCATGGACCTCATCCTCACCGGACGCCCCGTGTCGGCTCAGGAGGCGCTGGCCATGGGACTGGTCAACCGCGTGGTGCCCCGGGGGCAGGCACGCGAGGCAGCCGAAGCGCTCGCCCGGGAAGTGGCCGCGTTTCCGCAGGCTTGCATGAACGCGGACCGGGCCTCGGCCTACGCCCAGGGGGGCCTGGGCCTGGAAGAAGCGCTGCGTCAGGAGTTCGTGGGGGGCGTGAAGGTGCTGGAATCGGAGTCCATCGCCGGGGCCACCCGCTTCGCGAAGGGGGCGGGGCGGCACGGGACGTTCGAGTAGGGCAGCGGGGCTGATGCACGGCCCAGGGGGCTGTGTTACTCCCCCGCCCATGCGCTTCGACACTCTCGCCATCCATGCCGGTCAGGAGCCGGACCCCACGACGGGCGCCATCATGACCCCCGTCTACCTGACCTCCACCTACGTCCAGGACGGGCCCGGAGAGCACAAGGGCTACGAGTACAGCCGGACGCAGAACCCCACCCGCAAGGCGCTCCAGGACTGTCTGGCCGCGCTCGAGGGCGCGAAGTACGGCGCCGCCTTCGCCTCCGGCCTCGCGGGCACGGACATGCTGATGCACATGTTGGATCACGGTGACCACGTCATCGTCTCCGACGACGTCTACGGAGGCACCTTCCGCCTCTTCGACAAGGTCTACAAGCGCTGCGGCCTGAACTTCTCCTTCGTCGACCTGTCCGACCCGAGAGCCTTCGAGGCGGCGATTACGCCGAAGACGAAGATGGTGTGGGTGGAGACCCCCACCAACCCGATGCTCAAGCTCATCGACCTGGCGCGCATCGCCGAGGTCGCCAAGAAGCACAACATCCTCGCCGTCGCCGACAACACCTTCATGACGCCGTACTTCCAGCGCCCGCTGGACCTCGGCTTCGACGTGGTGGCGCACTCCACCACCAAGTACCTCAACGGACACAGCGACGTGGTGGGCGGCTTCGTCTGCACCAGCCGCGAGGACGTGGCCGAGCGGATGTACTTCCTCCAGAACGCGGTGGGCGGCGTGTCCGGCGCCTTCGACAGCTTCCTCGTGCTGCGCGGCGTGAAGACGCTCCATGTCCGCATGGACCGCCACGCGCACAACGCGATGAAGGTGTCCCAGTTCCTCGCCACGCACCCCAAGGTGAAGAAGGTTACCTACCCGGGCCTGGAGACGCATCCGCAGCACGCGCTCGCGCGCCAGCAGATGACGGGCTTCGGCGGCATGCTGACGTTCGACATCCACGGCGGCCTGGAGGCGGCGCGCCGCTTCCTCAAGACGGTGAAGGTCTTCGCCTGCGCGGAGTCGCTCGGCGGCGTCGAGTCCCTCATCGAGCACCCGGCCATCATGACCCACGCCTCCGTGCCCAAGGAGACGCGCGAGAAGCTCGGCATCGCCGATGGCTTCATCCGCCTGTCCGTCGGCATCGAGGACTCGCGCGACCTCATCGATGACCTGTCCCAGGCGCTCGACGCGGTGAAGTAACCGCGAAAGGCCCCGCGCCTTGCGGGCTTCCAAGGGCCTCCCCGCTCCCTCGCACACGGGACGCGCGGAGGCCCTTCGTCTGTCCACGCCCTGCCAACCGTGGCTCGCGCTCGGCTGCCCTGCCGCCTGGGGGGAAGGGCGAGTGTTCACAAATGGAATGTCGCCAGATGGGTTCCGTTTGGGCTCCCATCATGAGCGACCGACGCAATCTCTCCACATGCTTCCTGGGCGTGCTGCTCGCGGCCGTTGCTGGCTGCGACGAGCTCCCCGCGTCCGCCGACCAGGACGTCGTTCCACCCGAAGTCCCCACGACGGAGTCGCAGGTCTCCGAGGCCGCCTTGACGGCGCCCGACTGCCGCATGCTCGCCACCGCCTCCGTGACGGCGAGCGGTGACGACGGTGATGGCAGCGTCGCGGCCAACTCGCAGGACGACAACCTGGACACGCGCTGGAGTGGTCCGGGCAAGGGCGCGTTCCTCCTCATGGACCTGGGCGCGTCCCAGACGCTGGTGGGGACGACTGTCGCGTGGCACCGGGGCAACGAGCGACAGAACCACTTCGTCCTCTCCACGTCCGAGGACGGCGGCACCTTCACCCATGCATATGCGGCCGACAGCGCGTTGAACAACCAGGCGCAGACGTATGCGTTCAGCGCGCGCAAGGCCCGCTACGTGCGCATCACCGTGAATGGCAACACGGTGAATGACTGGGCCTCCATCGCGGAGACGCGCGCGTGTGGTGAGCAGACCGTGCCGCCCGCGCCCACCGCGGACTCCGGGCCGGTGTTGCCGCGCCTGCCGTACCTCCAGAGCGTGGGGCCCACGAGCGCCATCGTCGTGTTTCGCTCCGGCGTGTCCTGCACGCCCTTCGTCCGCTTCGGCGAGGGCACGTTGCTGGCGCGCACGGCGACGGCCACCGTCGCGGGCTGGCGTCACGCGGTGAAGCTGGAGGGCCTGCAGCCGGGCCTCGCGTATGGCTACAGCGTGGAGGCGTGTGGCTCCGTCACGGGGCTGCGGACGTTCCGCACGGCCTCGGCGCCGGGGACGCGGCGCGTGCGCTTCACCACGATGGGTGACTTCGGCACGGGCGGCTCCGCGCAGTCGAAGGTGATGGCGATGATGAACAAGCCGGAGTGGCGCGGAGAGTTCCTCGTCGCGCTGGGGGACAACGCCTACTCCTCTGGTACCGAGCAGGAGTTCCAGGACCGGATGTTCAAGCCCATGGGGGCCCTGCTGCGCGAGGTGCCGGTGTTCCCCTCACTGGGCAATCACGAGTACGTGACGAACCAGGGGCAGCCCTACCTGGACAACTTCTACCTGCCCACCAACAACCCGGCGAAGAGCGAGCGCTACTACTCGTTCGACTGGGGCAACGTGCACTTCACCGCGCTCGACTCCAACTGCGCCATCGGAATGGCGTCGTCGGACCGGTGCTCGGCGGCGGCGCAGAAGACGTGGGCCGAGCAGGACCTGGCGGCCAGCGCGCTGCCGTGGAAGGTCGTCTTCTTCCACCACCCGCCCTGGTCCAGCGGAGAGCACGGCTCGCAGCTCACCATGCGCCGCACGTACGGCCCGCTCTTCGAGAAGTATGGCGTGGACCTGGTGCTCACCGGGCATGACCACAACTACGAGCGCAGCAAGCCGATGAAGGGAGACGCCGTGGCTCCGTCGGGCACGCGTGGCATTCCCTATGTCGTGGTGGGCAGCGGCGGCGCGACACTGCGCCCCTTCGCGGGCAGCCAGCCCTCGTGGACGGCCCTGCGCGACAACCAGGTGTATGGCTTCATGGATGTGGTGGTGGACGGCGGCACGCTGATGGCGCGGCTCATCACCTCCACGGGGACTGTGCGCGACACCCTCACGGTGACGAAGTCGCTGCCGGCGGTGCGCACGTCGTCCCAGGCCCAGAAGCTGGAGCCGATGGAGACGGTGCCTGGACCCGTGGATGACCCGGCCCACATGCCGGAGAGCCTGAGGGTTCGGCCTCCGCTGCCTCCAGCGGACCGGCTGGAGGACGTGGCCGACGCGCCCGAGCCTCCCGCGCGGACCGAAGCCCCCGAGTCCGAGTAGGCCCGGCATCGCGACACCGGGGTTGAACAGGGCCTCCCGTGCTCCCTCCATGGAGTCGGGAGGCCCTTCGTCGCTCCCGAGGTGGTGGAGCGTGGGTGCCACGGCGCGGACGGCTCCAGGGCCGCGTGCCGTGGCGCAAGTCCGGATGGCTACGGGCGCGCGGCCTGTGCGTGGACGGCGGCTTCCAGGCGCGACAGACCGCGCTTCAGCTCGGCCAGCTCGGCCTTGAGGGTGTCGACCTCGGCGGTCTTCTCGCGCAGCTCCCGCGTGCGGACCTCCAGCGCCTTGATGGCGGCCAGATTCACGCCGCCAATATCGAGCATGCCGATGCTCGTGTCGTCCGCGCCCAGGCCGAAGGCCGCCCGGAAGTCCTGTGCCATGGGGCCCAGGTGCCGCACATCGGACTGCTCCTGCTTGTAGCGCCAGGTCGAGATGGGCAGCTCGGAGACCTTCGCCAGCAGCAGCTCGCCGTCGACGTTCCGGAAGCCCTCCTTCTGGTTCCGGTCCGACGTGCAGGTGAAATTGCCGCCGCCCCCCGCCAGGTCGCAGCCCACGCTGGCGTCCGCGGCGACGCGCAGGCGGATGCCACCCGCGGCGCGCACCATGAACTGGTTGTTGCCGGTGTTGTTGATGACGGCGACCGTCGACTGGTCTCCCCAGATGAACGAGCCGGTGTGGCCGTTCGTCGACGCCGCTTGACCGAGCGCGATGCTGTAGTCGGCGTTCGCCGTGACGCCCGAGCCCAGGGCCACGGCGCCCTGGCCGGAGGCGACGTTCAAGAGTCCCCCAGAGAAGGCCCCAAGGCCGCTTGAGCTGTTCGAAAGGCCCAGGGCCACGCTGCTGGCCCCATTGGCACTGCTGGACTTGCCCAGGCACGTCGAGGTCTCGCCGCTCGCGATGCAGCTCTCACCCATGGCGAATGATGCTCTGCCGCTGGCGGTCGAGAGGGTTCCGCCCGCCCAGGAGAACAATCCGACGCTGCTCTCATCCCACTGGGTGTCGGCGTTGCCCGCGCGGAAGGCCCCCTTGTGGGGCGCCCACATGAGGCGGGCTCCCTTGCCCGTCATGGGGAGCTTGCCCTGGCCCTGCTCGCCTCGCACCAGCAGCCCACCGGCGGAGTCCACGGTGAAGAGGGGGAACGCGGTCCAGTTCACGCCGTCCGACGTCGTGTTCTGGAGCTTCAGGAGGGACGTGGGCGTGGCGATGGCCGTCGCCGCATCGACGAGCAGGTCGGAGCGTGTCGTCATCCGCCCGCGCGTGGTGCCCGTGCCCGACAGCGAGAAGGATGCGTCCTGGGCGAGGACGCCATTCTGGATGTAGTTGGTGCTGCCCGGCAGGGGCTGGCGCGCATCGGTGAGGCGCGGGTCGCTGCTCGGCACGGGGGCGGTGGCTTCGTCTCCGTACCGGAGGCTCAGGACATCGTCCTTCAGCTCCAACCCTGTCCCCACCTGCCAGGATGGGCCCACGGGGCCAATGGGACCTTGAGGCCCCGCGACGCCCTGGGGTCCCGCGACGCCTTGAGGCCCTGCGGCGCCTTGCGGCCCCTGGAGTCCCTGGCCGCCCTGCGCGCCGTTCACACCATCGGACCCACCACAGCCCAGGCCGGCGAAGACGACTCCCAGCGCGGCCAGCCACGTCCCGACCTTCATTCGATGCCTCCAGGCAGATAGGGCGGGGAGCTTACCGCCCTACGCGCCAGGTCATCTCGGGAGATGGACTGCCTTCAGTGTCGTACCCCCGGGGCTGTCTGCCCGGCGATGACCGCCCAGGTGGCGAGCGCGCTGTTGACGCTGGTCCAGTATCCGTAGGCCTCGTAGTACCAGACGGCCCAGTGCGCCTGCATGTCGAGCCGGCTGGGCGCATCCGGCAGGTCTCCGTTGATTTGAGGGTCGGAGGCGTTGCGGATGACGAGCCACAGGGGTGCGGTGTTACCCATCTCCTCTGCCACCATGCCGAGCACCGCGTCCCCCATCTCCACACCCGCGCCAACGGCTTCCAGGCCGTTTCGCGAGGTGCCGAACTCGAAGAAGTCCGTGGTGAGGATGGGGTGGAAGGCGGGCAGGTCCCTGCCATCGAGCTTGATGTCGGGGGTGTTGCGGGGGCCCTGGAGCAAGGGTCCGTCGAAGGCGTAGCGCTTGGTGGGCGGCCCGAAGTCCGGCTCGCCGAGCTGTGGCGCGTGCTGGGCCATCAGCCGCTCCGCGTCGTCGAAGAAGCGGGTGGGGACGTCCATCTCGCAGCGGTATGTCTTGTCGTTGAAGGGTTCGTTGCGGAACTCCTGGGAGAGGCGGAAGCGGGCGGCGCGGGTGACGATGACGTCGCCCAGTTCGTGGTCCGCGAACGTCGCTCCGGCGGTTCCCACGGTGATGGCCATGCGAGGCTTCACCTCTCGCAGCAGTTGGTGGAACAGGTCCTTCACCGGCAGCGTCGCGGTGCCGACGCCGGTGCGCACGCCGTCCTGGTTGAGGTGCAGCTCCGACTTGAAGCACAGCACGCTCCGGCCACCGATGTCGGTGAGGAACCAGCTTCCCAGGCGCTGCACGCGCTGGGCGGGCGCCGACTTGCGGATGAGCGGCTGGTAGTGGCTCTGGAAGTTCCTGTCGTATGGGTACCAGGCGGTGCGCCGCACGCCCGGAGTGAGGGTGTCCGCCAGGGCCTCCACTTCGGCGACCGTCCACGTGACGACCAGGTAGTCGGCCTGTGGAAGCGCGGCGCCGGGTTCGGGTGTGGTCGGCAGTCGTCGGGGACGCGGCTCCAGGCCCGTGGGCCAGGTCAGCCCCAGGGCCACCTCGGCGGGCAGGGGGCCTCTGGGAAGGGCCGTCGCCTCCAGTGGCTGCTCGTCCACCGTGGCGCCGTATTCGATGATGTGCCGGGCAATCAGCTCCGGGCTGCTCAACAGGGTGTGGGGATTGGGCATGACGCACCTCCAGCGTCTCTTCTTGAAGCTAGGAGCGACGGAGGGGCGAGGCCCGGTGCCCCGCCTGCTCGTGGAGGACGCGGAGGGACAGCTTCAGTGCTCGATGACCGCGTCCGTGAGCGCCCTGCGCCAGCGCGGCTCCAGCCGTGCGTCCGCGCTGCGATGGCCCAGGGCGATGACAATCGGAATCACCGTGCCGCGCGGCAGCCCCAGCGCCTTGGCGACCTTGGGGGCGTCGAAGCCTTCCATGGGGCACGAGTCCAGTCCTCGCGCGGACGCGGCCAGCATGAGCGTCTGGGCCGCGTAGATGCCGCTGCGCGCCGCCCAGTTGCGCATGCCCGACGTGCCGATGGGCAGGAGCGAGTGCACGGGATTCAGCAGCGACAGCAGGGCGCGCATCGGCGTCCAGAGCAGCAGCGGGGCCAGCTTCAGGAAGCGCGTGAACTTGCGGACCTGTCCCAGGTGATAGGTCCTGGACCGGGCATCCAGGTCCGTGGCGTGCTCGACGTGCTCGAGCTGCCGCGCCGCTGTCCTGAGGCCGATGCTCCTGCTGGCGGCGACGACGACCAGCGTCGACGCGGACCGGGCCGCGCGTTGGGCGTGGCAGGCCTCCGCCACGCGCTGCTTCAGGTCCGTGTCCCGCAGCCAGTGCAGCTCATAGGGCTGGAGGTTGCCGCTCGACGGCGCCAGCAGCGCGGCCTGCAACACCGCGCGCACGTCTTCGTCCGGGAGGGGGGCTCCATCGAAATCGCGGATGGCGCGGCGGTGCTCGTTGACCTCGCAGAAGTGGCTCCAGCGAGGCTCGGTATGGGTCTGGTCTGTCATGTGTCAAGAATGTAAGTTGGAGCTTGGATTCACAACTTGCATTCAGGACCCAGCGATGGCCGCGCGAAAGCCCAGGACCTCTCCCCGCAAAAAGCCGAGGCAGGACCGCTCCGTCGCGACGGTCGACGCGATTTTGCAAGCGGCGACTTACATTCTGGTCCGCGAGGGCTGGGAGGGCTTCACCACCAACCGCGTGGCGGAGCGGGCCGGGGTGAACATCGCCTCGCTCTACCAGTACTTCCCCAACAAGGAAGCCATCGTGGTGGAGCTCCAGCGGCGACATGTCGCGAAGTCACGGGAGGGGATGCAGGGGGCCATCTCCGCGCTGCGGGCGCAGAAGACGCTTCCGCGCGTGCTCGAACTCGTGGTGGAGGGGGCCATCGCCGAGCATCGTGTTGCGCCGGAGTTGCACCGAATCTTCTCCGAGGAGCTGCCGCGCTCGGCCCGGGCTCCCTCGGAGGTGCCGGATGCGCAGGTGGACCGGTTCTGGAGGGAGGTGCTGGCCCCATTCGTGCGCAACGTGACGGACCTGCCGCTCGCGGCCTTCTTCGTCCGGGTGACGCTGCACGCGGTGATTCACGAGGCGGCCACTTCGAGGCCGGAGCTGCTGGACCGACCTGACTTCGCCAGTGAGGTGGTGTGCCTGCTCGACCGTTACCTTCGCCGAGCGGCCCCGGCGCGCTCACGCACGCGCGCGCGGGGAGCCTGACGGGCCCGCCTCAGCGAGGTGTCTCTCTCCAGGTGTGGGGGCACACGCGGCACTGGCGGGCCTTGGCCGTCCGCGCGAGGGCACCACACTTCGAACAGCGGTTGATGACGACCTTGTCCGGATGGTCCGCGAGGAGTCTGCGCTCCAGGGCACGGCCCAGCCCCGCCTTCCCCTCGGCGAGCAGCGCGAGAATCTCCGGCTGGTCCGTGGCCCAGCGTGGCCCCTCTTCGGTGTTGAAGGTCTCCATCCGCGCGGCCTTCTCCTCCGTGTCCGTCAAGAGTCGGCGGTAGTTGTCGACCAGATATTGGAGGAGCGGGTCATCGGCGGGCCGGCGCTCCAGGGGGAGGGGAAGCCCCAGTCCTTCGTCGACGGTGTGCCGGCCCGTGTCGCCCCGTGCGATGGCGGCGCTCTCGAAGGCCAGCAGTTGCTTCATGAGCGAGGATGCTCCCACCCGGCGGACGCGGTCCACCTCACGCAGCGCTTCTTCGCCACGGCCCGCGCGGCGCAACACATCCACCAACCGGACGCCACGCCAGCCTCGCCAATCAGGGTCCTCGCGGTCTTCCCAATGTTTGAGCGGGGGCGCATTCAGGAGGAGGTCGGCCGCTTCGGAGCGACAGCGTCGGGCGAGTGCTTCCAGGCCCGCGTCATCCGCTACCCATGCGGCATGCGTTCGGACCGCGGCGGAGTCTCGCGCGAGCCTCGCCGCGTCATGGAGGAGCGCCAGGCACAGGAACTGGTTGAGCAGAACCGGCGCCTCCGGATGGCGAAGTCGCGCGCGGTAGGCCTCCGACGGGACCACCTCCCGGGCACTGGCGTGTGCCTTCGCGAGGCTCGCCGCGCAGTAGCCACAGGAGGGACACCTCTCGAGCCAGGTGTCCATGGTCGACCGTGCCATCTCGGAGGGGCGACCATCGAGGTCGGGGCGTTCGAAGCTCGTGACACACTGGAGGGTGCGCTGCTCGCTCACGCTGGCGCAGACGGCGCACATCACCTGCGTATTTGCATACCGGGTCATGGAGGATTCCGCCGAGGGTGGCCGGTGAGGCCCGCCCGCCTGGAACGAGCCGTCTTCTTCCCGTCAAGCCGAGAAGAATGGGCTCGAGAAATGTCCCACGGAATGAGGGTCATGCGTCTCGCTTCGTGGGTCGAGCCTCCCCCCGACGCCCGCGCCGGGCGAGACTGACGGTGGGGGCAGGTGTCGGCCCAGGGTGAGGTCCTTGCGTGCGCGAGCCAGTGAACGAGGTCGAGCAGACCGAGGGCTACTACCGTCGCTACGGTGAGGCCGTGCACCGGCGGTGCCTGCGCTTGCTCGGCGACGACGCGCTGGCCTGGGACTCGACGCAGGAGGTGTTCCTCCGCGCCCACGCGCACCTGACGCAGCTTCGCGCCGCCGGCTCTGCCTTGTCGTGGTTGCTCACCGTGGCGGACCGACAGTGCTTCTCGGTGCTGCGTCGCCGCCGCACGGAGGCCACCAGCGCGCTGACGCGACTGGCTCCGCTTCCGGACGCCCACGCTTCACCGGAGGCCACGCTGGAGCGGCTCCTGGTGGATGCGGACCTGGTGAGACGTGTCCTCGCCCACTGTCCGGAGGACGTCCAGCGCATCGTGGCCCACCGCTTCATCGACGAGATGGAGCAGGAGCAGATCGCCACGCTGCTCGACGTCTCGCGCAAAACGGTGCAGCGCAAGCTCCAGGCCTTCTTCGACACCGCACGGCGGCTGCTGGAAGTCGCCCCCCGTCCTGAGCCGCGAAAGGGAGCGGTCTCCGCATGAGCACCTCATCCATTCCTCACTTCCCGGGCGTGCCGGACCTCCTGGTGGAGCGCTACCTGTGTGACGAACTCTCTTCGGAAGAGGCTCGTCACGTGGAGGAGGCGGCCAGGGCCTCGCCCGCGCTGGCCGCGCACCTGCGCGAGCGACGGGCGGAGAAGGCGGCCTTCTCCCTCGTGCGTCCCTTCGGGCCGGTGCGCGCGCGTCTGGAGGTCCCTCGTCCGAGCCGCTGGCGGATGCTCTGGCGCTGGAGCCAGCCCGTGCTGGTGCTCGGCGTGGTGCTGGCGGCGGTGCTGCCCCGGCTTCATTCGCTCCAGGAGGTGGAGCGGGTGCGCGTGCGCGGTGGCCTCACTGCGCGGGTGCTCGTCAAGCGAGGCGACGTCGTCTTCGAGCAGGGGCCCGGCGCGGTGCTGCGTTCCGGCGACAGGGTGCGCGTGGAGGTGGAGGACGTGGAGGGGGGAGCGCTCTATGTGCTGGCGCTGAGTGAGCGTGGCCGCGTCACACCGCTCCAGGGTTTTCCGGCCACGGGGGGCGCGTTGTCCATGCAGCCGGGGCGGTGGGTGTTGCCCGGGAGCCTGGAGCTGGATGACGCCCCCGAGCAGGAGGCGCTGGTGGTGGTGCTCGCGGCCGACGCCCGTGATGCACCGTCGCCAGAGGCCATCCATCGCTGGCTGGAGCAGGCGGCGCGAGAGACGGTCTTCCCACCGTCACTCACGCCGCTGCCCGGCACCCGCCACGCCGTGCGCGCGCTGCCCAAGGAGCTGCCTTGAGCGCCGGGGCGGCGCGCGTGCTCGGAGGCCTGCTCGTCCTCCTCGCCGCCTCTGTCGCGAGCGCGGAGAACCGGTTCTCCATCAGCGTGGGACACAACCTGGGCCGGGACACGGATGAGCCCCTGCGCTGGGCCCAGCAGGACGCCGAACGCATGGACGCGGTCTTCGGCCAGCTTGGCGGCGTGCCCGAGGATCGCCGCATCCTCCTGCGCGGTGAGTCGGTCTCGAATCTCCGGCTGGGACTGGCGCGGATGCGAGGCCGCATCGAGGAGGCTCGCCGCGCCGGGGAGCGCACGCTGCTGTTCTTCTTCTACTCAGGCCACGGAGACGAGGCCGCGCTGCGCATGGGTGGGGAGGCGCTCCCGCTCGTGGAGCTGCAACGGCTGCTCGCCGAAGTCCCTGCCACCGTCACCATCGCCATGATGGATGCCTGTCACAGTGGCGCGCTCGTGCGCGGCCGGTCCAAGGGCCTCAAGTCCGCGCCCGCCTTCGATGTCTCCTTCCTCCGACAGGTGGGGCCGGAGGGCCGCGTGTTCATCGCCTCCGCCGGCGCACACGAGGTCGCGCAGGAGTCGGACAGCCTCCGGGGCTCGTTCTTCACGCACCACCTGATTTCGGGCCTGCGGGGCGCGGCGGATGTGGACGCCGACGGCCGCGTCACCCTCACGGAAGCCTATGGCCACGTCTACCACCGCACGCTCGCGGGCTCCCATGGCTCCACGGCGGCGGTGCAGCACCCGGAGCTGTCCAGCCAGCTCGCGGGAGAAGGGGACCTGTTCCTCACCACGCTCTCGCGAGCCCACGCGCACCTCGAACTTCCTCCCTTGGTGGGGGACAGCGTCGTGCTCGTGGACGAGCGCACGCTGCAGGTGATGGCGGAGGTGGAGCCGCGGGCGGAGGACCCGGTGAGCATCGCCCTGCCTTCGGGGCGCTACCGCGTGCAGGTGCGGCGTGGCTCGCAGGTGCTCTACGGCAAGGTGTACCTGCCCTGGGGCGAGAGGCAGCGCTTGAATCCCGAGTCCCTGGAGGTGCGCACCCTGGCCCTGCACCAGCGCAAGGGCGAACTCCTGGATGCCAGCTCCTGGCGACTTCAAGCGGCGCTGGGCGCGGGCCGCTCCTCGACGCAGTTGGGCGGATGGGGGCCGCAGGTGGGCGTGCTGCTCGCGCGCGAGGGCACGGGAGGGC
>NZ_JABUMQ010000219.1:0-19035 GCF_013336645.1 Myxococcus sp. CA039A
GTCGCCGCCCCCTCCGAGCCCCCCAAGCCGGACGAGGCGCGCCACGCCCAGCAGATCGAGCAGCGCTTCGCCGACATCCAGGCCCGCCGCGACCACTTCTACGTGCTGGGCGTTTCCCAGGACTCAACGAGGGATCAGGTCAAGGCCGCCTTCCTCAGCCTGGCCAAGGTCTTCCACCCGGACCGCCTGCCGCCGACGCTGCCGCACCTCGCGCAGAAGATCACCTCCGTCTTCGAGGGCATCCGCGAGGCGTACGAGGTCCTCTACGACGATGCCCGCCGCAAGGCCTACATCCAGACGCTCCAGGCCCAGCAGTCGATGCCCAAGGCGCCCCAGTCCGGAGGCTCGTCGTCCCGCCCCGCGCCGGGCCGGCCGGAGAGCAGCCCCGACGACCTCTACAAGATGGGCGAGGTCTACTTCCGCAAGCGCGACTTCACCACCGCGTCGGACCACTACGAGCGCGCCTACGCGCTGGACCCCAAGGCGACCTACCTGGCCGCGCGCGCCTGGGCCATCTACATGGACCCCGCGCGCAAGGCGGACATGGCCAAGGCCAAGCAGATGATGGCGGATGCGGTCCGCACCGACCCGAACTGTGACCGTGCCCACTACCAGCTGGGCGTCATCGCCCGCGTGGAGGGCGACATGGACCGGGCCGAGCGCTACTTCCGGGACGCGGTCCGCTCCAACTCCAAGCACCTGGAGGCGAATCAGGAGCTGCGGCTGATCGACATGCGGAAGAAGAACCCACCCAAGAAGGGGGGATTCTTCCGCTGAGGCCGCCTCTGGCGCCCCAAGTCCTACCCCGGCGGATGGGAGCCTCTGCCGGGGGCTCGCGCTACCCTCCAGGGACTGCTCGCACCCCCTGGTTGAACGGGGGGCAGCCAGCTTCCCCGCCGCTCCAACCCATTGACATGCCTGGAAAGCGGGCAGGATGCTCCCCCGCGCCGGGCACTTCCGCGAATCGTCCTCCGTGATGAAAGGCAAGTAACGTGGCCAAGCAGCACCTGCTCCTGGTGGATGGGGACGCGAAGAGTCTTCGCGTGATGGAGGTCAGCCTGAAGAAGGCCGGCTTCTCCGTGACGACGGCCATCCACGGCAAGGACGCCATCGAGAAGGTGCAGATCAGCCCACCGGATCTGGTGCTCGCGGACACCAAGATGCCGGAGATGGACGGCTTCGAGCTGTGCAAGGCGCTCAAGTCGGATGAGCGCTTCAAGTTCATCCCGTTCGTCTTCCTGACGAGTCAGAAGTCGGTCGAGTTCAAGGTGCGCGGCCTGGAGCTTGGCGGCGACGACTACCTGACCAAGCCGATCTACATCAAAGAGATCGTCACCCGCGTGAAGATGATCCTCCAGAAGGCGGAGAAGGAGAGGATCGAAAAGCGGGAGACGACGAAGGGTGGCTTCGCCGGCAGCCTCGCCGACATGGGCGTGGTGGACCTGGTCCAGACGTTCGAGATTGGCCGCAAGACGGGCGTCATCTCCATCCAGGGCGAGCGCACCGGCACCGTCTACTTCAAGGAAGGTCGCGTCATCGACGCGGAGCTGGGCCGGCTCAAGGGCGAGAACGCCTTCTACCGGCTGCTCAACACCTTCGAGGGCCAGTTCGACGTCCAGTTCACCTCGCTGGACCGGCCCGAGCGCATCGAGATCTCCACGCAGGGCCTGTTGATGGAGGGCATGCGGCGCCTCGACGAGTGGGGGCGAATGCTCGAGCAGCTGCCTCCGCTGGAGACGGTGTTCGAGATCGACTACCACCAGCTCGCCGACCGCCTCTCGGAGATTCCGGACGAGGTGAACGGGCTGTTGCGCCTGTTCGACGGCAAGCGCGCGCTGAGCCGCGTGGTGGAGGACTCGGACTTCGAGGACCTGGCCGCGCTGGGCATCATCAGCAAGCTGTACTTCGAGGGGCTCATCCGCGAGCTGGGCAACGCGCCGCTGGAGCCGGTGCAGAGCACCAAGCCCGGCATCGAGCAGTGGCTCAACGCGGCCCCGCCGCCGAGCGCCCCCGTGGAGCCCGCGCCGCAGGCCCCCGTCGCCGCGCCCGTGGAGCCGGAGCCGCCCGCCGTCGTCGCGCACGTAGAGCCGGAGCCGCCCGCCGTGCGCGCCATGCCGCACAGCGTGCTCGCGCCGCCCGCGGGAGTGGAGGAGGAGCCCGTCACGGCCCCGCCCGAGGAGCACTTCGCTCCCGCGCCGGCGGTGCCCGCCAACGTCGTCGTCTTCCACGCGCGCCCCAAGCGCCAGGGCCCGGCATACGAAGACCCGGCGGATGCGGATGGCGAAGCGCCCACGCTGCCGCCCGTGGTGGCGGAAGGCTCGTCCTTCCTCGTTGAGCCGCCGCCGGCCCACCGCGCCGTGGAGCATGCGCATCGCAGCCTGCTGCTCGACTGGAGCCGAGTGGACACGGAGGGCATCAGCGCGCCCACGACCTGGGGACCGGGCTCGGTGTGGTCGCCGGGCCCGCGAGGCTTCGGAACAAACGGGGGTTCCTCGGCGCACGCCCTGTCATCGAGCGCTCCCGCCGTGGAGCCCGCGCCCGCGCCGCGCGCCCCCATCTTCGGTGGGGCGGCGGTGGGGCCCAATCCCTTCCCGCCCGTTCCGCCTCCGACGCCCGCGCCTCCGTCTTCCGAGGTGACGCTGGTGAGCGGCGGTGAGTCCTCGACCGTCGACGTCGACACCATCGCGGAGGTCGAGGAAGTCCCCGCGTCCGCGCCGCCGCAGCTCGCGCTTCCTCCGTACCCGGGGCACGGTGTTCCCGAGCGCCCCGTCGTCGCGCCCGTCATCCCCGAGGAGCCGCCGACGCCGTCCGCGCCGCCTCCGGCCCTGGTCACCCCGGTGACGCCGACGCCCGTCATCACCGCCGCTGCGTCGCCCACGCCGTCCGTGACACCGTCGAGTCCTGCTTCCTCGGACTCCGACGTGGCTCCCGTTCGCCCCAAGCGCACGGGGCTCTACGTCGCGGGGGCGCTGGCCCTCATCGGCGCGGTGGCGGCGGTGGTCGTCATCGGAGGTCGAGGCGAGAAGCCGCAGGACACGCCGCCTCCCGAGCCGCCGAAGGTGGGGACCGTCCAGACGCCTCCTCCGTCCCAGGGCTCGGACGTCGTTCCGCCCGTGCCCACCGAGGCCGACTCGGGCACCCCCGTCGTCGAGGCGCCCGCCGCCGCGACGGATTCCGGCACCCCCGTCGTCGAGGCGCCCGCTACCGCGACGGATTCCGGCACGCTCGTTGTCGAGACGCCCGTGGCCGCCGGGCCGGACGCGGGCACCGCCGTGGTGGAGGCGCCGCCCGCGGTGGCCGACTCCGGCACGCCCCCTCCTCCCGCCGTGGACCCCGAGGTGGAGTACGCGGGGCTCATCAAGCAGGCTCGGTCCGCCACCGTCGGAAGTCGCTACAAGTCCGCGGCGGCGTTCTACCGCAAGGCGCTGCTCTTCAAGCCGGGCTCCACCGAGGCGAAGGCGGGACTGGGCATCGCCCTGGTCAACGGCTTCGAGTCGGACGCGGCCTTCCGCGAGGCCACGAAGCTGCTGATAGAGGTCGTGCGCGATGACGAGCGGAACTCGCGCGCCTGGCTGTCGCTGGGCATGGCCTACCAGTCCATCGGGAAGAATTCCCAGGCGGCCGACGCCTACAAGAAGTATTTGATGCTGGAACCCTCGGGGGCATCCGCCAACGAGGCCCGCGCGATGCTCAAGATGCTCGGCAACTGAGTGGGCGGCGGACCTCCCGGTACCTTCCCCGTCCTGCTGGAAGTGAAGTGAGTCGCCTTGCTCGTCCTCGGCCTGGAAACCTCCTGTGATGAGACCGCCGCCGCCGTCGTGGAGGACGGGCGGCGGGTGCTGTCGGACGTCGTCTCCACCCAGGTGGACATCCACCGGCGCTGGGGCGGCGTGGTGCCGGAGCTGGCCTCCCGCAACCACATCGTCCAGGTGATGCCGGTCATCCACGAGGCCCTGACGCGCGCCCAGAAGACGCTCGACGACGTGGACCTCATCGCCGTCACCTCCGGCCCGGGCCTCATCGGCGCGCTGCTGGTGGGACTCCAGGTGGCCAAGGGGTTGAGCCTCGCCACCGGCAAGCCCTTCGTCGGCGCCAATCACCTGGAGGGCCACCTGCTGGCCATCCGCTTGCTCGAGGATGCACCGGAGCCGCCGTTCCTCGGCCTCGTCGTCTCGGGCGGACACACCAGCCTCTACGACGTTCAGGCGTTCGGCCACTACAAGCTGGTGGGCAGCACGCGCGATGACGCCGCGGGCGAGGCGTACGACAAGACGGCGCGCATCCTCGGGTTGCCGTACCCGGGGGGACAGCCCATCGACGAGCTCGCGAAGAAGGGTGACCCGGCGGCCATCCGCTTCCCACGCGCGCTGCCGGGGGACAACTTCGACGTGTCCTTCTCCGGGTTGAAGACGGCGGTGCTCCACCACGTGCAGAAGCACGGCGTGCCCCAGGGACAGGCGCTGAACGACTTGTGCGCTTCGTTCCAGGAGGCGGTGGCGGACGTGCTGTCGAAGAAGCTGGTGGCCGCCGCGCGTCGGCTGGGCCACCGGAACCTCGTGCTGTGCGGAGGCGTGGCGGCCAACTCGCGCCTGAGGGCGCTGTGTCAGCAGCGCGCCGAGGAGCGGGGGCTGCGCATGTCCCTGCCGCCGGTGCGGTTGTGCACGGACAATGGCGCGATGATCGCCGTCGCGGGGTATGAGGCCTGGCGCCGCGGTCTGCGCGGAGACTTCCGTCTGGCGGCTGACCCCGCCTGGCGCATGTGAGCAAGGACACCCGGTTGGAATCGCCCAGAGACATCCTCAAGCGCCATGGCCTGCGCGCGAAGTACAGCTGGGGCCAGAACTTCCTCGGAGACGAGGAGGCCCTCGAGGCCATCGCGGACGCGCTGAACCTGCGCCCGGGTGAGCCCGTCGTCGAGCTGGGGCCCGGTCTGGGCCACCTCACCCGCTTCCTCGCCGCCACCGGTGCGCTCGTCACCGCGGTGGAGCGGGACAGGGACATGGTGACGGTGCTGGAGAAGGAGGCCATCCCCGGGGTGCGCGTGGTGGCGGGCAACGCCGCCACCGTGGACTTCGCCGAGGTCGCCGGAGCCCCCGAGGTCGCCGTCGCCGGCAACCTCCCGTATCACCTCACCAGCTCCATCCTCTTTCGCGTGCTGGAGCAGCGAGCCCGTGTCTCGCGCGCCGTCTTCACGCTGCAGAAGGAAGTGGTGGAGCGGCTCGCCGCCGAGCCCGGCACGCGCGAGTACGGCCTGCTCACCGTGCTGCTCGGGCTGCACTTCGACGCGGAGAATGTCCTCACGTTGGAGGCGTGGCGTTTCCATCCGCCGCCGAAGGTGGACTCCGCGGTGCTGTCACTCACGCGCCGCAAGACGCCGCGCGCGCCCATCATCGACGAGGCGCGCTTCACCCGCGTGGTGAAGGCGTCGTTCGCCCAGCGCCGCAAGACGCTGCTCAACTCGCTCAAGTCCGACAAGTCGCTCGGCACACCCGCGGTGATGCTGGCCGCGCTGGAGACGGCGGGAATCGACCCGATGCGCCGCGCGGAGACGCTCGCGCCGGAGGAGTTCGCCGCGATAGAGCGCGCGCTCGGCCCCGTGGCTCCGGGCACGGTGACGCCCAAGGTGGACCTGTCCGACGAGGGTGGGGCGGAGGAGTAGGGGAGGGGCGGGCACTCGCCCGCCTGCCTGACTACCTGCAGCGCGTTCCGAGGGCCTGGAGCAGCCCGCCCTGTTGCTCCAGGAACGCGCGAAACTCCGCCTCCGGGATTCGCATGCGGGCCAGCACGTCGCGGAGGATTTCCTCCACGGTGCCGTCCTTGCGCCGCTTCAGCTCCAGGGCCGTCTTCAACAGCACCACGCCGTAGAGCGGGTCTGCTTCCACGGGAGGCTGCTCTGCCGGTGCCTTGGGCGCGGCGCTCTGGCGGGCCTCTTCGAGCCGCACCACCGTCTTCGCCCGCTGCCTTCCACTCATGACTGAAGGGCACCCCGCGCACACACCATGGAATCGGCGCGACCGTAAGGGGATGCCCCCCACAGCGTCAAGCGAGCGCTGGGGGTTCCCGTCATCGCCCAGGCCGTGGAAAATTGCCGATCCATCCGGCCATGTTGTGTTATCCGCGCCCCCACGCGAGGCCCCGCGTCCTCGTCAGAGGCGGGCATGGGCCGCACCGCGCATTCCGGGTCGGGAGGCCTCGGCGGATGGACTACCGGTACATCGTGGTCGAGGGGCCCATTGGCGTCGGAAAGACGAGCCTCTCCAACATCCTCTCGGAGCGGCTGAGCGCGCGGCGCGTCCTTGAAGTCGTGGAGGAGAACCCCTTCCTCTCCAACTTCTATACGGACCGGCAGAAGTTCGGGTTCCAGACGCAGATCTTCTTCCTCCTGTCGCGCTTCCGGCAGCAGCAGGAGCTGTTCCAGCAGGACCTCTTCCGCTCCGTCACGGTCAGCGACTACCTGTTCGCCAAGGACCGCATCTTCGCCCACCTCAACCTGGACGCCCACGAGCTGGCCCTCTACGAGCGCGTCTTCGAGGCGCTCGGGCCTCGCGTCACCAAGCCCGACGTCGTCGTCTACCTCCAGGCCCGCCTGGACGTGTTGCTCCAGCGCATCAAGAAGCGGGGCCGCGAGTTCGAACGCAAGTTCGACCCCACGTACCTGGAGGGCCTCGTCCACGCGTACAACAACTTCTTCTTCCACTACACGGAGACGCCGCTCCTCGTGGTGGATACGTCGGATATTGATTTCGTGAATAACGAGGCGGACCGGGAAGACCTGCTCGCCGCCATCCGGAAGGCGAAGCCGGGGACGCAGCACTACCTCCCCAAGGCATCCCGGCGGCCCTGATTTCGGGCTCCTGGTGGGTTGCCCGCTGATGAAGTCCCACGGGCGCCCTGGGGGCGTTAGACTGCTGGGGCCGACTTCGTGGCTTCCGGCGATCCCTTCCTGGGACGGCGAGGGGCAGCGAAGCGGCTTGAGCCGTATCCACCCTCACCCATCAGGAGGTGAACCGTGAAGGACAAGGTCACCATCCATTCGCTGAAGCGCTTCAAGCAGATCGGCCAGAAGATCTGCATGGTCACCGCTTACGACGCCACGTTCGCCCACATCCTGGACCAATCGGGTGCGGACGTATTGCTCGTCGGTGACTCGCTGGGCATGGTCGTCCAGGGACATGACTCCACGCTGCCCGTGACGATGGACCAGATGGTCTACCACTCGGCGGCCGTCACCCGGGGCGCCAGGAGGGCGCACGTGGTGGGAGATCTGCCCTTCTTGAGCTACCAGGTCTCCGCGCACGAGGCCGTCCGCAACGCGGGCCGGCTGGTGACGGAAGGCGGCGTGGGCAGCGTGAAGCTGGAGGGTGGCGCCGAGTTCGCGGACGTCGTCCGCGCCATCGTCCGCGCCAGCATCCCCGTCATGGGGCACCTGGGGCTGACGCCTCAGTCGGTCCACAAGATGGGCGGCTATGTCGTCCAGGGCCGTGACGAGGAGCAGGCGCGCAAGATTCTCGACGACGCGCTCGCCCTGGAGGCCGCTGGCGCCTACGCGCTGGTGCTGGAGGGCGTGCCGCTGGAGCTGGCGCGCACGATTACGCAGAGCCTGAGCATCCCCACCATCGGCATTGGCGCGGGACGTTATTGCGACGGACAGGTGCTCGTCTGTTACGACCTCTTGGGAATGAACCCGGACTTCAAGCCCAAGTTCGTCAAGCGCTACGCCAACCTGCACGGCTCCATCACCGAGGCCGCCGGCGCGTTCTTCACGGAGATCCGCCAGGGCGCGTTCCCGGACGAGGACCACTCGTTCAAGGCGAGCAAGAGCATCCGCCTGGTGGCCCCCGCGGCCCTGGGCACGGGCAAGGTCCTCGAGGGTGAGGTCGCATCTCCCGCCGAGGGTGAGGAGAAGGTCGGCCCCGTCTACGGGATTCCGGTCTAGCCATGGCGCCCGCCGTCCTCCGCACCGTGGATGAAGTGAAGACGTGGGCGGCGGGGCTGCGCCGTGAGGGGCGCCGGCTCGCGCTGGTGCCCACCATGGGTTTCTTGCACGAAGGGCACCTCTCGCTCATCCGCGAGGGGCGCCGTCGCGCCGACGTGGTGGCCGTCTCCATCTTCGTCAATCCCACCCAGTTCGGTCCCCGTGAGGACCTCTCGCGTTATCCCCGCGACTTCGACGGCGACCTGTCCAAGTGTGGCGAAGCGGGCGCCGACGTCGTCTTCGCGCCCGTGCCCGAGGCCATGTACCCGCCCGGCTATGAGACCTACGTCGAGGTGACGGAGGTCAGCCAGGGGCTGTGTGGCGCCCGCCGCCCGGGGCATTTCCGGGGCGTGGCCACCATCGTCACCCAGTTGCTGGCGCTCTTCCGGCCCGAAGCGGCCTTGTTCGGGGAGAAGGACTACCAGCAGCTGCAAGTCATCCGGGCGCTCAACAGGGACTTGCACCTGGGCGCGGACATCGTCGGGATGCCGACGGTTCGCGAGCCCGACGGGCTGGCGATGAGCAGCCGAAATGCCTACCTGTCCTCCGAGGAGCGGCAGCGAGCGCTGTCCCTGTCGCGAGGCCTCCGGGCCGCGCTGACGCTGCTTCAGGGCGGCAGGCGGGATGCGGAGGCGCTGACGGGCGCCGTCCGGCATGAGCTGTCGTCCGCCGGGCTGCGCGAGGACTACGTGGAGCTGGTGGACGCCCAGCGACTCACGCCGCTTGCGTCGGTGGCCCCCGGACAGGCTGCTCGGCTGCTGGTGGCGGCCTTCAGCGGCAATACACGCCTCATCGACAACATGGCGCTTGGCGGTTAGGAGACCCAGGACACGTATGGCATCGGGTGGAAAGTCGAAGGGGCCGGCTGGCGGCGAGCAGGGAATCAAGGTCGTCGCCGAGAACCGGCGTGCGCGCTTCGACTACACCGTGGACGAAAAGGTGGAAGCCGGTCTGGAGCTGACGGGAAGCGAGGTGAAGTCGCTGCGACAAGGAGAGGCCAACCTCTCGGACGCGTACGCCCTGCCCAAGGGCAGTGAGCTGTTCTTGCTCAATGCCCACATCGGTTCCTACAAGTCCGCCAGTGTGTTCGACCATCTGCCCACGCGCGGCCGGAAGCTGCTGATGCACCGGGCGGAGATTGACCGGTGGACCACCAAGGTGCGGGAGCGTGGTTATTCCATCATCCCGCTTGTGCTGTATTTCAAGCAGGGGCGCGCCAAGGTGGAGCTGGGGCTCTGTCGGGGCAAGACACACGAAGACAGACGCCACGATATCAAGGAACGGGAGACGAAGCGGGAGATGGACCGGGCCGTGCGCCGTCGTTGAGCGCGCCCGCATTTCTCTCCGCCGTACACCGGATGGACGACACGAAGGATTTGGACAAGAAGGAGCGGCTGCTCGCCTCGCTGGACCAGGGGATGGTGATGATCCACCTGGACGCGCGAAGGCCGGGCGTGCTCGTTCCCGCATCACTCCGGGGAGAGGCCCATCTGCGCCTCAACCTTTCGTACCGCTTCGACCCACCGGACCTCACGGTGGGCGAGTGGGGTGTGCGTTGCACGTTGAGTTTCTCGGGCTCGCGCTTCACGGTGGCGGTGCCGTGGTCGGCGCTGTTCGCCATCGCCAGCCACGTGACGAAGGAGTCGTGGATGTACATGGAGGACATGCCGCCAGAGCTGCTTCAGCAGCCCGCCGCCGCGCGTCCTCCGCCGCAGCCGCTCCCCGTCCCCGTGGCCGCCGAGCGTCCGCGCACCTTCCTGCGCGAAGTGCCCACCGAGCCCGTGGATGAGGTGGCGCCATCGCCTCCGCCTCCGTCGGAAGTCCCGCCGCCCGAAGGGCCGAAGGACGACTCGCCTCCGCCGCGTCGGAGTCATCTGCGTCTGGTGAAGTGAGCGAACCTTGTGGGCCACGCGACACGGCGTGGCCCGCGCGGGGTGATGCTCCTCAGCGCTGCAGCTTCACTTCGAGCTGCGCGGCCTTGGCTCCGGGGAAGGTGCCCTTCCAGGTGCGGTAGCCCTTGTGGCGTACCTGCACGGAGACGGGGCCCGCCGGATACAGGTTGTCGAGCGCGAGGGGCGTCGTCCCCACGGGCTTGTCGTCCACCAGCACCGTCGCACCCGAGGGCTCGCTCATGAGCATGAGCACGGGCGCGGCCATGGGCTGATTCACGCTGGCCAGGAGTCGCCCCGTGAGTTGGGTGCGGTGGGGCCAGAGCCACACGCTGCCGCCCACCGCCGCCGCGAGGCCCACGAGCGCGATGACATATCGACCCCAGCGTTTCGGGACGCTGGAGGCGGGCACCGCGTCAAAGGTGCTCTCCGGACGCGGAGCGCGTTCTTCCAGCTCCAGGGCCTCCGGGCCCGCGCGAAGCACGCTCGGCGCCGAGGGCCTGCGCGGTGCGCCTTCGATGCTGTCGGCGAGGGACTGCGTGCCGGAGGCCGCCTCTCGAAGAACAGGTTGCGGCGGGGGACGCCGCGCGGAGGCGGCAGATACTCCGACCACGGCGCTGCCTTGAGGCCCCGGAGGTGTCGTCCCGTAGAGCTTCGTCTTGGCGACCGGTGCAGGCGGCGCGGCGACGTTTCCGGGCGAAGGGCCACGAGCGGGGGGTGGAGCGTGGCTCCCCTTCGAATGGCTGGGAGCGCCCTGAGACGCGGGCGCGTGCGAGGACTCATCCCCGAAGGAGGGAAATGCATCCGCCGCGAGAAACCCGGAGCCATGCTCGTCCGGAGTCGAGAACGCGCCCGGGGCCGGTGGTGCGAGCCGTGCGGCACAGACGGCGCAGGGCGCGCGAGGCGCGGACAACGGTGAGCCACAGCGAACACAGCGGTGGATGAGCCGTCCACTTGAGCTCAGCTCGATACCCGCCAGCTCCGAGGACTCGTCCGCCTCCGACGAGAAGGGAGGCGCTTCCGGAGCGAGCGACATCGACGGGGCAGCTTCCGAAGACACGTCGCTGGCTGTTGCGCCCTGCTCCTTCAGCGTGGGGGGCAAGGGCAGCGTGGACAGGAAGGCGGTGAGGGCATGCGCGGTCGCGGGTTCACCCGACCGGGCGAGCCACCGCGCGAGCACCTCTGCCACGGCCTCCGGCGAGGCAAAGCGAGCCTCGGGCGCGCGGGCCATCATGCGCTGCACCGCGGCGGCGAGCGGCGCGGGCACGTCCGGTGGTAGCGGCGGCACCTCCCGCGAGACGATGGCCACCGCGACGGAGCCCGGTTGCGACGTGGCCGCGAAGGGATGCGCGCCGGTGAGCAGCTCATGGAAGACGATGCCCAGGGAGAACTGGTCGCTCAGCGCGGTGGCGGGCTCTCCCTGGAGGACCTCGGGGGCGCTGTAGGCTTCCTTGCCCTTGAAGAGCCCCGGTTCGGTGAAGGACGCACCGTTGAACCGCGCGATGCCGAAGTCCGTCACCTTCACCTCGCCCTCGCGGGACACGAGGATGTTGGACGGAGACACGTCCCGGTGCGCCACCAACAGTGGACGACCCTCGTGGAGCTTGCGGTAGGCGTGGTGCAGGCCCGCGAGCGCCTGGAGCGTGACGAAGGCCGCGAGGTGCGGAGGAAAGCGCTGTCGCTGCCGCGCGGCGAGGCGCAGCAACACGCCCAAATCCCACCCGTCCACCAGCTCCATCACCAGGAAGAGGCCCGAGGGACTCTCGCCCACGTCGAACACGGTGGCGATGTTCTGGTGCTGCAACTGTGTGGCGAGTCGGGCCTCGGCCAGGAACATCCGCGCGATGTCGGGCTCCTGGGCCAGGTGCGGGAGGATCCGCTTGATTGCGACGGTGCGCTCGAAGCCCTCCGCGCCCCGGGCCACGCCGAGGAACAGCTCCGCCATGCCTCCGGAGGCCAGGGGCCTGACGAGCCGATAGCGTTCGTTCACGGCGGGCTCTCCGGGGCAGTCGCTCTCAGGCGGTGGGGGGCTGGGTGAGGTCGCGCAGCAGCTTCCAGGGGTAGATGCCGGTGGTGTGGCCATCGCTGAAGGCGAAGGTCAGCGCGTAGTTGCCCACCGGGTGAACCTGCTTGACGCGCAGGTCCGCGGGCACCTTGGTCTGGTCCAGCGTGCGCTGGTTCGTCCACTCGTCCACGCAGCCAGCGCAGGGGCACTGCTGACGCAGCGCCTGTGCGGAGACGCCCGATTTCGTGCCGTCGTCCCACGTCAGCTCCAGGTGGGAGCCGTCGGGTGACAGGCGGGCGTCCGTCGCGGTGGCGGAGGGAGTCGAGGGTTTGATGCGGTCCCAGAAGCTCAACGTTGCACCTTTCGAAATCTCAACAGCGGTGCGCCCTCCCTAGCATCCTTCCGGGTCGGGGGGCGCGCGACTCACGAGGCGAGCTTGACGGGCAGCCGGTGGCCTTCCAGCCGCACGCCCTTCTTGGCCACCACCCGTTGCAGGGCCGCCACCACCTGCGGGTCCAGCTGCGCGCCGGTGAGGCTGTCGAGAATCTCCATCGCCTTCTCCAGCGGCATGGCCTTCTGGTACGGGCGGGTGGAGGTGCAGGCGTCGAAGGTGTCCGCGCAGGCGACGATGCGGGCCAGCAGGGGAATGTCGTCGCCCCGGAGCTTGTCGGGATAGCCCGTGCCGTCCCATCGCTCGTGGTGGTGGCGCACGCACGCGCGCACCGCGCCCAGGAAGCTCACCGGGCCGATGATGGCGTCGCCGATGGCCGGGTGCTCGCGCATGATGGCCATCTCCTGGTCCGTCAGCTTCGTCTGCTTGCAGAGGATGGACTCGACGATGCCAATCTTGCCGATGTCGTGGAGGATGCCGCCGTACTGGAGCTGTCGCAGCTCGCGCTCGGTGAGGTTCAGCTCCCGGCCAATCTCCACTGACAGGTCGCCCACCCGCTGGCTGTGGCCGCGCGTGTACGCGTCCTTGGAGTCGATGGAGTTGGCCAGCGCGACGATGGTCTCGAGATAGCCCTTCTCCAGGCTCTCGTAGAGGCCGCGGTTCTCCATGTCGTACGCGAGCAGCTGCTTGCTCATGTAGTTGAACGTCTGGGCCAGCTCGCCCACCTCGTTCTTCTGCGGAATCTTCACCTCCACGCCGAACTTCCCGCGCGCCAGCTCCAGGGCGCCGTCGGTGAAGACCTTCAGGGGGCGCGTGAGGTTGCGCGAGAAGAGGGCCGCCATCACCAGGGCGACGAGGATGGCCGCGCCCAGCCCCAGGAGGATGCGGCGCTCCATCGTCTCCACCTGGCGATAGGCGTGCTCCACCGGCTGCTCGGAGACGATGGCCCAGCCCGTCTCGGGCAGCACGGTGTATGCCGCCACCACCGCGTCGCGGCCCTCGCCGAAGTTGCCCACGTGGAACAGCTCCGCGTCGGGCGTGCTGGCCAACTGCCGCAGCAGGTGCGCCACGGGGCTGCGCTGGGAGACATCTCCGCCCAGTGCCGCCACGCCGCCTCCGCCGACGACGAGGTGGCCGCGATGGTCCGACAGGTACGCGAAGCCCGTGCTGCCCACGCGCTCCTGCTCCAGCATCTGTCGCAGGCCCGCCAGGGACAGGTCCGCGGTGATGAAGCCCTTCACCGGTTCGCCCACGGGGAACGCCAGCGTCACCACCGGCCCACCGCCGCCGGTCGCCACCACGTCGGAGTAGCGAGGCCCCTCCATGCCGCCCTCGAGCAGCGCGCGACCGCGCTCCTCGTGCGAGGCGAGCGCGGTGGGCGGCACGTCGTGACGCGAGAAGGCCTGGAGTCCGGGGAGTCGCTTCCCATCCGGGCCGAAGACGGTGAGGGCCAGCACTTCGCGTCGCTGAGAGAGCACCGAGGCCAGGTGCGTCTGCTGTGCTTCCAGGGGCAAGCCGAAGAAGTCCGGAACGCGGGCCAGGCCCATGACGGCCTCGGTGGGCTCGCCCAGGAAGATTTCGGCCTTGAGGCGCAGCTGCTTCACGCGCTCCTGCGCCAGCTCCTGCGCGTCGCGCACCAGCAGCTCGCGGGTATGTGTGACGGACAGCCACCCCACCATCAGCGTGGGGACGATGCTCACCACGAGCATCAACAGGAGGATGGCTTTGAACAGGCGCACGGGGCGACTCCTCCAGGGACTACTGCCACTGGCCCTTCTGGACTTCGAGTTTGAGTCGCTCGGGGACGAGCTCGAACCGACGGACCACCGACGGCTCGGACCGGCCCGAGGCGCCCACCGCCCGCACCGTCCACCAGTAACGCCCCGCGGGCAGCACTGGCAGCTTCAGCTCCGGCGACGTGGCCGTCTGCGTGACGACGGCCGCGCCCTGCGTGTCTCGGGCGACTTCGACCTCATAACGCTCCACGCCCGTCACCGCCGCCCACGTCAGCTTCACCGGACCCAGGTGTCCCTTCGCGTCCGCGCGTCGCTTCAGCACCGCGCCCTGTTCGGGCTGCTCGGGCTGGGGGGGCGCGAGCGGCGTGGCAGGGACTACGGGAGGTCGTCCCTTCTCCACGAGCACGGTTTCACCTGGGGCGACGGGCCGCGTGACGCCCTCGGCCTCCACGCGGACGGGGGGGCCTCGGGTGACGCTGACGGTGGTGGTGCCCGCGTCCGGCTCCACGTGCACGCTGAAGGTGGAAGGGTGGGGCGCTCGCCCCCCTGACACCATCGTCCCGGCCGCGTTGGCCGCCTCGGACGCCTGCGCATAACGCGCGGTGCGGAAGTAGACCTCGGCTTCACTCAGCCGTGCCTCCGCTTCCGGCAGGACTCCGGTGCCCTTCGCCTGTGCGACGAGGGTGCGCGCCGTCTCCAGGGCCTTGAGGGCCAGCCCCCGCTCCTGACCGGGGAGCTTCAGCCGCGTGCCCGGCGCGACGGCATCCGAGGACAGGCTGTTGAGGGCGCGCAGCTCCGCGGTGGCGTTCGCGTCTCCGAGCACGCGCTCGGCCACTTCCCGCAGGGACTCCTGGGGGCCCACCACGGTGGTGTCCGGGGGCGCGGCGCTCAGCCACGCGAGCAGGAGCAGTGCCGTCTTCATTGGAAGACAATCTCCCTTCCTGCCTGGATGGTGGCCGCGGGCGTGTTGACGGAGAGCGACTGCGTGGAGGGGCGCTCCAGCTCCGCGTCGATGCGGCCTCGCAGCACCGTCAGGTCCGTGCGCGGACGGCCCGGCCTCGGACGCGTCTCCGCGATTCCAATGAGCGAGTCACCGCCCAGGTGCACCATGCTCCCGTTGCCGCTGAAGACGAGGTCCGCGCCCGCGCCCGCCTCGGTGCGCACCTTGTCGTTCTCGAACAAGGGGACGCCGTCGCTGGCGGTGCTCCACTCGTCGGCGATGGAGCGTTTGATTTGGACGTTCCCTTTCAACCCTCGCAGGTGCGCGCGGGGCACGGGCGCCGGAGTCGTGGACGTCGTGGGCACGGCGG
Organism: Myxococcus sp. CA039A; assembly: GCF_013336645.1. Lineage (NCBI taxonomy): Bacteria > Pseudomonadati > Myxococcota > Myxococcia > Myxococcales > Myxococcaceae > Myxococcus > Myxococcus sp. CA039A. Next base: position 15,307 of record NZ_JABUMQ010000219.1, read on the forward strand.
GCGCGTCCTCGGCGGTGCAGCCGAGCGGCGAAGCCGGGAGCGCGAGCGCGAGCAGCATGGGAAGCCAACGTCGACCATTCACGAGAAGGGGACCGTCCGGAAATCAGGTTCCCCCAGGCTAGTCCAATCGGCGGTGTCGCAGGCAGGGGAGGTCGCGACGGATGCGCGCTTGGAGTTCCAGGTCCACCGGCGCGACGGCCAGGCCCTCGCCCTCCGACGCCCTCGCCGTCACCAACCCCCAGGGGTCCACCACCATGGCGTGGCCATACGTCTGCCGTTGCGCCGAATGCCTGCCGCCCTGGGCGGGCGCCAGCACGTACGCCTGGTTTTCGATGGCGCGCGCCCGCAGCAGCACCTCCCAGTGGTCCTTGCCCGTCATCATCGTGAAGGCCGCCGGAACCGCCAGCAGCGTCGCCCCGTCCTTGGACAGCCGGCGGTACAGTTCAGGGAATCTCAAATCATAGCAAACCGAGAGCCCCAGCCGACCCACCTCCGTGTCCGCCGCGACGACCTCCGTCCCCGGCGCCACCGCCGCGGACTCCTGATAGGTCGCACCATCCCCCACCTCGACGTCGAACAGGTGCATCTTCCGGTAGACGGCCCGCCGCTCGCCATCCGGGCCGAAGAGGACGCTGGTGTTGTAGAGCCGCCCGCCAGGGGCGCCGGTCTCCAGGACGCTGCCCGCCAGGAGCGTCACCTTCCGCTCGCGCGCCAGCTCCGCCATCCGGGCGAGGGTGGGGCCATCCAGGCCCTCCGCCGCGCCCTGCCTTTCTGGCTCGGGTCCCATCCAGGAGAAGTTCTCTGGCAGTCCCACCAGGCGGGCGCCCAGGTCGCAGGCGCGCCGGACGAGCCGGGTGGCGACTTCCACGTTGTGGGCCTTGTCCGCGGTGGACACCATCTGGGCGGCGGCGATGAGGTGCATGGGCGCGTTATAACGCCCGCCCGGCACGCGGAACCCCTGGGAATTCCTTGCCCTGTTGGCCAGGTTTCACGGGACCCGAGAGGGAGCGTCCTTCCTTTACACCCCGCTGGGGCGTGTGTTACGGACGCGCCCGACATTTTTCGATGTGCACCTCGAAAAGTGGGCCGCCGTGCCCGCTTTTCGCGTTTTTGGAGCCTGGTTTCCCAGTTATGTCGGAGAAGAACCTCAAGCAGACGGTGGAGGAACGGGCCCTTTCGGTGCTCGAGCCCCTCGTTGCGGGCGAGGGCCTGGAGCTCGTGGACCTGGAGTTCATCCGGGAACGCGAGGGCTGGGTGTTGCGGCTCTTCATCGACAAGCCAGGGGGCCGGGTGGGACTGGACGAGTGCAGTCAGGTGTCCCGCGCGGTGGACCCGGTGCTGGACGTGGAGGACTTCATTCCCCACGAGTACAGCCTGGAGGTCTCCAGCCCCGGGGTGGACCGGCCGTTGAGGAAGCCGACCCACTTCGCGCAAGTTCAGGGGCAGAAGGTGAAAGTGAAGACGTTCGGGCCGGTGGGCGAGCCGCCGCGAAAGAGCTTCACTGGCACGCTGACCGGGGTGGCGGGCGACAGTATCTCGGTGGAGGTGGAAGGTGCCGGAACCTTCCACATCCTCTTCAAGGACATCGCCAAGGCGAACCTGGAGTTCGAGTTCTAGACGTCGACATACAGGGCACCCTGCCGCGCGGGGGGCCCGTGGACCCATTCAGGAGAAGACAATGCCTACGCAACAAGCCAACCCGACCGTCAACCTCAACCTTGTCCTGGACCAGGTCGCCAAGGACAAGGGCATCGACCGGGCTGTGCTGATTGCCACCCTCGAGGATGCGATGAAGACCGCGGCCAAGAAGCACTTTGGCCAGGACCGCAACCTCGAGGCCAAGTACGACGCGGACAAGGGCGTGGTGGAGCTGTTCCAGGCCATCACCGTGGTCGAGGAGATCACCGACCCGGTTCAAGCGGTCAATCAGATCAACCTGACCGAGTCGCACAAGAAGGGCATGGAAGTGGAGCCCGGCGACGAGCTCGTCTTCCAGATCTTCTACCGGGACGAGGACGCCAACGAGGCCAAGGCCCAGGACGACCAGTACGGCGACATCCTCCGGCTGAAGACCTTCCGCCGCGGCTTCGGCCGCATCGCCGCGCAGACGGCCAAGCAGGTCATCCTGCAGCGCACGCGGGACGCGGAGCGCGAGAACGTCTTCAACGAGTACAAGGACCGCAAGAACGAGATCGTCACCGGCATCGCCCGCCGGTTCGAGCGCGGCAACATCATCGTGGACCTGGGCCGCGCCGAGGCCGTGCTGCCGGTGCGCGAGCAGGTCCCGCGAGAGACGTACCGCCCCGGCGACCGCGTCCAGGCCTACGTGCTGGACGTGCTGCGCGAGTCCAAGGGCCCGCAGATCGTCCTCAGCCGCGCCTCCGTGAACCTGCTCACCAAGCTGTTCGAGATGGAGGTGCCCGAAATCGCCGAGGGCATCGTCGTCATCGAGGCGGCCGCGCGTGAGCCGGGTGGCCGCGCGAAGATCGCCGTCTCCAGCCGCGACTCGGACGTGGACCCGGTGGGCGCGTGCGTGGGCATGAAGGGCAGCCGCGTGCAGGCGGTGGTGCAGGAGCTGCGCGGGGAGAAGATCGACATCGTCCCGTACGATGAAGACCCGGCGCGCTTCGTGTGCTCGGCGCTGGCGCCCGCGGAGGTCAGCCGCGTCATCATCGACGAGGCCAACCACGCCATGGAGCTCATCGTCCCGGACGACCAGCTCAGCCTGGCCATTGGCCGGCGCGGACAGAACGTGCGCCTGGCGGCCCAGCTGACGGGCTGGAAGCTGGACATCAACAGCGAGAGCCGCGTGCGCGAGATGCGCGAGTTCGCCAGTCGCTCGCTGGGTGCGCTGCCGGGCGTCAACGAGATGCTGGTGGAGACGCTCTACGCCCACGGCTTCCGGCAGGCCCGGGACGTGGCGGAGGCCAACGCGGAGATGCTGGCGCAGATCCCCGGTGTGGACCCCGCCCGTGTCCCCTCCATGCAGGAGGAGGCCCGCAGGCGCATGGTGGAAGACCAGGCGGAGCTGTCCCGCATGGATTATGAAAGGGAGCAGGCCCGGCTGGCCGAGGCGCGCCGCCACCCCGACGAGCTGTCCCAGACCGAGCGCATGGCTCGCGTGCGCGGCGTTGGCGAGAAGACCATCGAACAGCTCGTGGCGTCCGGCTACCGCACGGTGGAGGACATCGCCAACGAGAAGGACCTGGCGAAGCTGGGCGACGTTCCGGGTGTGGGCATCAAGAAGGCCCGCCAGCTCAAGAGCGCGGCGGAAAACTACCTCGTGGAGGAGGCCAAGCTGCGCACGGAGCTGAACGCCGAGCGCGGTATTACGACGGCGACCCTGGACGGTGGCGCGGAAGCCACCAAGTCGCCGTAAGCTAGGAAGAGTGAAGAGGAGAGGGGATGTGGGGCGCCCAGCAGGTCGCTTGGTACCAGCGGAGCAGAGCGCGCGGTCAGGCCCGGTCCGGATGTGCGTCGGATGCGGGTCCAAGCGACCGCAGGCGGAGCTCACCCGGTTCGTGATAGGGCCTGGGGGCGCTGTCGTGGTGGACAGGGAGCGGCGGCTGCCCGGACGGGGCGCCTACCTGTGCGGTGTCGGTTGTATGACGGCAGCGCTGAAGCGGAAGGCGTTTGGTCGGGCCTTTCGCGGGAAGGCGGGGTTGGTAGACCCGTCGCAGCTCGGGTAGGCATAGGAGCCTGCGCCATGAGGGCGGAGGGGTGTTGGGG
>NZ_JABUMQ010000021.1:0-59348 GCF_013336645.1 Myxococcus sp. CA039A
CTTCAAGCGCGATGGCCCGAAACCCCACCCCGTGCCCCCGGGTTCCGTGGTCGACGAGCGCCCTCGGCCATGGTTAGTGGGGCCGCATGATTGTTCGACCGCGAATGCACTGGCTTCGCATGCTGTTCGTCTGGCGCGGTTCCGTCGTCCCCCGCATCCTGCCTCGGCTGGGCTTCTTCCTGGCGCTCGCCTGCCTGGCGGTGGCCACTGGCCCCCATCCCTTCAACCTGCGGGAAGGCCCCCTGGGCCTGCTCGGCGTCGCGCTGGCCATCTTCCTCGGCTTCCGGAACAGCACCGCGTATGACCGCTTCTGGGAGGCCCGCAAGCTCTGGGGCTCGCTGATGATTGTCTCGCGCTCCTTCATGAGACAGGCGCTCACCCATCCCTCCCCCGCGCTCTCCCTGGAGGAGCGTCGCGAGGTGACAGACCTGCTCCGCGCCCTGGCCGTCTCGCTGAACCACCAACTCCGCGGCACCTCGGTTCCACTCGACACCCTGGACTCCGGCGTGCGCGAGCGCGTGGTGGCCGCGGAGCACCGCCCCGCGCGGGTGGTCCTCGGCCTGGCCGAGTGGGTCGCCCGCCTGCGCCACCAGGGCCGCCTGGGCGAGGTGCTCGTGGCCTCGTTCGACGACAACCTGGACCGGCTCTCGGAGGTGCTCGGCGGATGTGAGCGCATCGCCGGCACGCCCATTCCCTATGTCTACAGCGTGATGCTGCATCGCACGGTGTACCTCTACATCCTGCTGCTGCCCTTCGCGCTGACCGGCAGCCTGGGCTGGTCCACGCCGCTCGTCTCCGTCTTCGTCGCCTACACCTTCATCGCGCTCGACACGGTGACGGCGGAGCTGGAAGACCCCTTCGGCACCGAACCCAATGACTTGCCGCTGGACGCCATGACCCGCGCCATCGAGCGCTCGGTGATGGACCTCGCGGGAGAGCCGCTCCCTCCGCCCCTGCTCCCTGACAAGGATTTCGTGCTGAACTGAGCCCTGGCGCGTTTTTCACTGCGAGCCCCCGCAAGACCATATTACGCTCATCATACGTCACCCGGGAGCTACCCCATGCAGCTGAAGAGCGCGGTCCCCTTGAGCACCGAGGCCAGCAGCGAGCGTGGGACGAGCCCCGGGGGAGCGAGCGGCATCCGCGAGGCCCTGCTCAACGCCCCCATCCTCCCGACGCTGCTGAAGCTGGCGGTGCCCACCACGGTGGTGCTGGTGGCGCAGGCGTTCGTCGGGGTGGTGGAGACCTGGTACGTGAGCTTCCTCGGCACCGACGCGCTGGCCGGGGTGTCGCTGGTGTTCCCCATCTTCATGTTGATGACGATGATGTCCAACGGTGGCATCGGCAGCGGAGTGGCCTCCGCGGTCGCCCGCGCGACGGGGGCGAATCGCAAGGAGGACGCGGACGCGCTGGTGTGGCACGCGGTGGTGATGGGGCTGGGGCTGGGGCTGGCCTCCACCGTGCTCGCGTGGCTCTTCGGACCGGCGCTCTACCGGGCGCTGGGGGGCGCGGAGGGGGCGCTGGAGGCGGCGGTCCGGTACTCGAACTATCTCTTCGCGGGCGCCATCCCTTTCTGGGTCGTCAACCTGCTCGCGGCGGCGCTGCGCGGCGCGGGCAACGTCAAGCTGCCGGCGACGGTGACGCTGGCGGGCGCGGGCATCCTGGTGGTCATCTCCCCCGTGCTCATCTTCGGAGCCGGGCCGCTGCCCGCGCTGGGCATCGCGGGCGCGGGGCTGGCCATGGTCCTGTTCTATCTGGGGGCCTCGCTCTGGCTCTTGCGGCACCTGGCTTCGGGCCGCACCTCGCTGCGCCTGGCGCCCGTGCGACTGGAGGCGCGGCTGATTCGAGACATCCTGCGCGTGGGCCTGCCGACGGCGCTGAGCGCGGTGCAGCCCAACCTGACGGTCATCATCGTCACGGGCGCGGTGGGGCTGTTCGGCGTGGAGGCGCTGGCGGGCTATGGAATCGCCGCCCGGCTCGACTACCTGCTCGTGCCGCTGCTCTTCGGCCTGGGCACGGCGGTGTTGACGATGGTCGGCACCAACGCGGGCGCGGGCAATTGGGAGCGCGCCCGGCGCACGGCCTGGGTGGGCGCGTGGCTGGGCTTCGGGGTGGCGGGGTCCATCGGGCTGCTCGCCGCCGTGGCGCCGAATGCGTGGCTGCACTTCTTCAGCAAGGACGCGGCGGTACTGGCGCCGGGCGTGACGTACCTGCGCATCGTCGCGCCGTTCTACGGCCTGCTGGGGTTGGGCTTCGTGCTGGGGTTCGCGGCCCAGGGCGTGGCGCGCGTCTTCTGGCCCGTGCTCGCGGGCACCGCGCGCATGGTCATCGCGGCGGGCGTGGGCTGGGTCGCCGTCGTGTACTTCGACGCGGGGCTGCCCATGTTGTTCTCGCTCGTCTCCGCGGCGCTCGTGGCGTTCGCCGGCGTGACGGTGGCGGCCACCCTCGCGGGAGCCATCTTCCGCGAAGGGCCGAAGTAGTCCCCCATCCGGAAGCAACGCCGCGAAGGCCGCGGGGCCGGGCTTTACACCCATGCCCGGCCCCAGGCCCCGCGCGTGCGGCCTATGCGCCCACGACCTGCTTCGCCAGCAGGCGCACGAGCGGCACGTCGGAGGTGACGAACGGACGCGCGAGTTCGCGGCCCAGGTCCGGGTGTGCCCGCAGCGCCAGCAGCGCCCAGGCCAGGAGCGCGTATCCGTCATAGCCCGTCCAGTACTTGGAGGAGCGCGCCTCCCACTGCGTCAGCACGCCCGTCACCAGCTCGCGCAGGTTCGCCAGCGCCTCCTCGCGCCGAGCGCCTTCGGTGAGCCCGGCCATCGCGACCTCCAGCATCAACTGACCCGACGCCGCCACCGTCAGGCCGCCCACGTCGCGGAAGAGCCCGGCGATGGTATTCGGGTGCTTCTGCTTGTTCACGTCGATGAAGAACCCCTTCGAGAAGCGGTTGCTCTCGAGCAACGCGAGGGCCTTCTCGCGCGACGCGGGGTCGGCGGTTCCAGCGAGCCGACCGAGCGCGAAGCACGTCGCGGGCGAGCTGGAGAGCTTCCACGGCTTCTCCTCGAAGCGCGCCAGCAGGGGCGCCAGCGCCCGGGTCTCCCCCACCGCGCCCAGCGCGTAACAGACGGCCTCCGAGAAGGAGATGGGCGCCTCCTTGCCCACGGCGTCCACCGTGCGCTCCAGATAGCGCAGGAGCGTGTCACCGACAGCCGGGTCCCCCAGCTCGCCGAGCGCGAAGACGAGCGCGCCGAGCATCCGGTTGCGCTCCGAATCCCCGTCCTTCAGCGGATACATGCGCAGCACCGCCAGCAGGTGCTTCGTGTTCGCCTTGTCTCCCAGGGCCTGGATGAGCTGGATGAACAGGTGGCGCTTGAGGTGGAAGCGGTCCTCGGCGAACGCCGCGTCACGGACGAGTTCGACGGCGCGAGGCTCGGCCCACGCCGCGAGCACCTCCAGCGCGATGAGGTCCTCGCCACCCTCCCCGTACCGGGCGATGGAGATGAGCAGCGGCGTGGCGCGACGGTCTCCTTCCGCGATGAGCTCCGCGATGACCCCCTCGTCGCGGTAGTTCTCCTCGTCCTTCCACGCAGACATCAGGGCGACGGTGGCCTGCATGGACGGATCCGCCGCATAGGCCTCCTGGATGGCGGCGCCGAGCGCGGGGTCCTTCACGGCCTCCCAGGCGAGCGCGTCGAGCGAACCCTCTCGCGCGGCGCTCGCGACCTTCACCGCCGCCGCCGCGGCCTCCTTCTCCTTCGCCCGCGCACGCCCCTCCTCGTCCCACAGCGCCAGTCCCATCACCCGCTGTCGCAGGGCCTGGACGTCGGAGATGGCGCCCAGTTGCTTGCGGCCCGCGCGAAGCTCCTCCATCAGCGCGACCAGGTCCTTCACCAGGGGGGCATCGCTCAGCCGGCACAGCTCCAGAGCCTGAGTGAGCCGCGCCTCGTCGCCAGCGAAGAAGCTCGCCATGCAGAAGTAGAAGGCCGCGGGCGGATACGTCTTGAACCGCTCCGCGCTCGTGGCGAGTCGCTCCTCGGTGAGCGGCGGGTTCATCTCGACGTCGAAGGCTCCGCGCAGCTCCGCGTCGGACGCGCCCACTTCCGTCAGCAACGTCACCAGCCAGCCAGCCCTGAGGTCGTTTTTGTAGGCCGGCTCCTCCTTGGCCACGTAGGGCTTCACTCCCGCCAGGGTCTCCTCGAAGCCCAGCTCTCCGACACACGTGTCCAGCTTCTGACGGGCCTGCTTGAACGTCTCCGCGTCGACCTCACCCAGCGCATGAGCCCGCACGAGCGCGGCGCGGAAGACCAGGGCGTCGAGGTTCTCGGCCTGCGGCGCCTCGATGCCATCCGTCTCATGGTTGAAGAGATAGATTTGCGCGCGAGCCTTTCCACGCTGGGGCTCACGGGCATACAGCCAGAGGTCACCCGAGGACGTGGCGCCAATCTCGACGAAGCCGCCCGTGAGTTCCTTCCAGAGCGGCCGGTAGCTCTGGGCCGCGACGATGCGCTGCTCCATGAGGTTGCCGGGCGTCGTCCGCGGAGCATCCGAGCCGAGCGTGAGTTCCTCGAGCGGCGGGGGCTCACACTCCGCCAGCGGCTGCAGCAGCTGGGTCAAATCCTTGGGCAGGGGCTGCCCCCAGGACGCGAACGCATCGCTGATGGGCCCCCCTCGCGACCACGGCTTCTTTCCGGCCGAATGCTTTTCAACGAACGACGGCCACTGCGTTCCCAGGAACTTGCCGACCTGGCTCCAGGAGGCCGCCACGGGGGTCTCACTCGACGTGGACTTCTTCTTGCTCGCCATGCGCGGCACGCTACCAGCTTGCCCGATACCCCTGGCGGGCTGTTTCAGGAGGGGCGCGCCTCCCATTTTCCAGGGCTCCTGTCCTCTCACGGCTCACGGGATGACACGCCCGGAACACGGCCGTGACGTGTCTCACGGAGGTGACAACCAGACTCGTCCGGCGGAGGCCCTCTGGTAGCTTGCGTCGCGGCATGGCCTCCCATCGCGACTCGACCTCCCTGGCTCCATCGACGCTCTGGCTCCTCCTCGCCTGGCTCCCATGGCTCACGGGTGCGGCGCCCGCGCCAGCCGACCCGGCACAGGCCCTGGTGGGCACGTGGGGAAGTGAGCGCGTCCTGGGTCCGGAGGTCCGGGGCGAGCTGACGCTGACGCGCGACACGCACGCCTGGCGCGCACGCATCGCGGGCTTCGACGTGCCCGCGCGCCTGGAGGGAAAGGCGGTCTCCTTCATCCTCCCCGGCGGCCAGGGCGAGCTGCGCGGGACGCTCTCGGACGACGGCCAGCGCATCAGCGGCCACTGGATTCAGCCGCGCGTGCGCACCAGCGGCATGAAGTTCGCCACCCCGGTGGAGCTGCGTGCCCTCCGGGCCAACATCTGGCGGGGCGACGTCGCCCCGCTCGAGGACCGCTTCTCCCTGTATCTGGTCATCCAGCAGCAGGCCGACGGCACGCTGAGCGCCTTCATCCGCAATCCGGAGCGCAACTTCGGCAACAGGCTGCTGTTTCGCGTCAGCGTCCAGGACGGCCTCGTCCAACTCGTCGCGACCCGGGGCACCACGCGCCTCGAAGGGCGCTTCGACGCCCAGGCCCGGCGGCTGTCCCTGTTCTACCCACCGCTGGACGCCACGTTCGACTTCACGCCCCGGGAGCGGGACCAGGCCGTGGGCCTCCATCCGCGCATCCCCGCGACGGGCGCGTACGTGTATGAAAAACCCATCGCGGAGGAGGATGGCTGGACGACGGCTTCTCTCGACGACGTCGGCATGGACGTCCAGCCCCTGCGCGAGCTCGTGCAGCGCATCCTGGACCAGCAGCCCGGCCCCGACGCGGCGCCCGCCATCCAGGGGCTGCTCGTGGCGCGCCATGGGAAGCTGGTGCTCGAGGAGTACTTCCAGGGCTTCGACAAGGAGCGGCCCCATGACCTGCGCTCCGCGTCCAAGACACATGCGCCCCTCTTGATGGGCATCGCCCTGGACCAGGGCGCGCCCTTCACTGTCGACACGCCGGTGGTCTCCCTGTTTCCCGAGTACCGGGGGAAGCTCGCCCACCTGGATGCGCGCAAGCGCAAGCTCACCGTCGAGCATTTGATGACCATGTCGACGGGCCTCGCGTGTGACGACGACGACGAGGCCTCCCCGGGCAACGAGGAGCGCCTCGATGACACGGTGCCCGACTGGTACAAGTACACGCTGGACCTGCCGATGACGCGGGCGCCGGGCGAGAAGGGCGTGTACTGCTCGGCGAACATCAACCTGCTGGGCGGCGTGCTGCGCAAGGCCACGCGGACGTGGATACCGGAGTTCTTCACCCGGTACGTCGCCGAGCCGCTCCAGCTGCGCGGCTACCACCTGGACCTGATGCCTTCAGGGGAGCAGTACCTGGGGGGCGGCATCTTCATGCGGCCCCGCGACGCGCTGAAGCTCGGGCAGCTCTACCTGTCGGGCGGCGTGTGGAACGGACGGCGCGTCGTGAGCCAGCGCTGGGTGGAGCGCTCCACGGCGCTCCACGCGACGATGGAGCCCGGCAGGACGTACGGCTATGCGTGGTGGCGCCACGAGCTGCGCGTGGGCGACCGGGTGTATTCGCAGTACGAAGCCAGCGGCAACGGCGGACAGCTGGTGATGGTCGTCCCCGAGCTGGACCTCGTGGTGATGTTCACCGCGGGCAACTACAACCACGTGGCCCTCTGGAGGAAGTTCCGCGAGGAGCTGCTCCCCCAGTTCATCCTCCGCGCGGCGCGGCCCACGTCGCCGAGCCGTAGTCCAGACGGAACGCGTCCGTGAGCCACTCCGCGAGCTGGGCCCGGTGGGCCGCGAGGTCCAGCTGAAGCGACTTCTCGCGCACCCGCTCGCGCACCCGCGTCATCACCTCCCCGCAGTCCCGCTCCTCCACCAGACGCCCGCCTTCGAAGAGCAGCTCCTGGATGCGCTTGCGACTCCAGGCGGGATGCAGTCCGTCCTGGACGGGCACCCCTCGGGTGAAGCCGTCCACCACCAGCAGGCCCCCGGTGAAGGCCACGGGCGCGCGCAAGCGCGTGTAGATGACCCGCTCGTGCGTCTCGCTGACGTAGGCGGGAAGCTGGCCGAACAGCGGCGTGCCCCGGCCCTCCTGGACGGCCTGCTCCTCCTGCGCCGACAGGCCGATGCGCAGCTCCTCCAGTTGGAGCCGCTTTTCCGCGACGCGGTACAGACAGAGGAAGCCTCGCTGGCAGGCCGTCGACATGGCCGCGGGAGTCAGCCCCTGCGTCGATGGCTCGAACAGGCTGGAGCCACGGACCCCCGCGAGCTCGAAGGCGTGCTTGCGGTATTCGACGGTGTCGCGGAGCTGCGCGGTCATGGTGGCGTGCCTTCGCTGAAGAGATTCCCCCACAGCGTACCCCAGACCACCCCCTCACGAGGGGACCGAGTCCCTGTTGTCAGCGAGGTCGGTTGGGTGATTCGTTGCGTCCCCTGTCGCCCGCGCGATGGGGGGAATCATGAACCGTGGCATCCGAGGAAGCTCCGGCGCTGCGAGCTGGGGTCCGTGCGAGCAGCCGAGGGCTTCGCTCGACAGGGCACGGTGCTCGGGGGTCGCAACCACTCCCTGGCCCTGCGCTCGGATGGGACGGTGTGGGCCTGGGGCGACAACACCCAGGGGCAGCTCGGAGTCAGCGCGCCGGCCTTCTCACGGACACCGCCCCAGGTGCCGGGCCTCTTCGGCATCACCGCCATCGACGGTGGCGACGGGCACACACTCGCCTTGAAGACAGGAGGCACGGTGTGGAGCTTCGGCGCCAACGACACGGGACAGCTCGGCGATGGAAGCCTGGGGGTCCGGCGGACATCACCCGTGCAGGTGCAGGGGCTCTTCGGGATGGTGTCCATCTCCGCGGGCGCCCAGCACTCCCTCGCCGTGAAGTCGGACGGCGTCGTCTGGGGGTGGGGAGACAACTCCCAGGGCGCGCTCGGCAATGGCATGTCCTCGATTCGGCTCCGGCCCGTTCGCGTCTTCTAGGGTTTGGGGCTCCCCGCGATTCATTCCGGGCGAATGCTGAACCAGCGACAGCGGAACATTGCGTTCGTCCCGGGAACAACGGGTGGCATGTGAGGAATTGAGCCGGCAACGACACTGTGTCCCGGTAACATTTGCATTGGAGTGGGCGCACGGCGCACCGCGCGAGCAGGCGGGCGCCGGGTTCCCTCTCGACATCCCGTCGAGCCTCGCCAGGATGAGGAGACCGCCTCCGATGAGGTGGCCACACATCTGCTTGAGAAAGGATTCGACATGACCTCCCGCTCCATTCCCTTGTTCCTGCTGGGTGCCGCGCTGCTCGGTGGCTGTGGTGGTCCGGAGACGCCGTCCTCCATCGCGGAGGAGGAAGGCGCCCTGGTGCCAGCGGTCCGCACGGAGACAGGTGGCACCGCGGCCGGCGACGTCACGGCCAGCGCGGTCTGCGACGATGTGGCGACGTGGGACCCGGCCTGGGCGGGCTTCGAGGACCAGGTCCTCGCGCTCGTCAACCAGCGCCGGGCCGCGGGCGCGGTCTGTGGCGGGGTGACGCAAGCGCCCGCGCCCGCGCTGACGCACCACGCGAGCCTGCGGTGTGCGGCGCGCAGGCACTCCAAGGACATGGGCACCAACAACTTCATGAGCCACACCGGCTCCAATGGCTCCACGCCGTGGCAGCGCATCACCGCGACGGGCTACACCTACCGGCGCGCCGCGGAGAATGTCGCGGCCGGGTATTCCACGCCGGCGGCGGTGGTCAACGGGTGGATGGCCAGCAGCGGGCACTGCACGAACATCATGAACCCGCTGCTCGTGCACATTGGCATCGGCTACTTCAATGCCCCGAGCAGCACCTACCGGCACTACTGGACCCAGGACTTCGGCACGCCGTGACGCCGAGGGAGCTTCGCCGTGGGCATGGACGCGCCCACGGCGTCTGTCTTGCGCCTCCGGTGCGGGCCACGCGAGTAGCGTCACGCGCTACACCCCGGGCGGTTTCGTGGCGCAAAAGGCCACGAGCCCCTGTCCAAAGTCAGACACACCCCCATCAAGACCTCCGCGCCAGCCCTGCTAAAACAGACATTTCACATCAACCGGCATGGGACCTGCTTGGACAGACATTCACGGACGACAACCCCTGTCGACCGTGTCTCCTGCTTCATAAGGAGTTTCCCCATGTCATATCGTTCCGTACGAGGTCTCCTGGACCTCGTCTCGCTCCCCCTGCGTTCCCTTCCGCTGTCCGTGCTCGCGCTCGGGGGCCTGTTGCTGGCTCCGTCGGCGCGGGCCGCCGCCGAGCCTGGTGAAGGAGAGGAAGGCCCGGTCGCGACCATCACCAGCCTGAAGCTGGAGGAAGGAGCCCTGCGGGTGGGCATCCTCTGGTCGGACAAGCAGGCCCTTCCCGAGGGCGCGAAGCTCGTCTCCTATGACGGCAAGGACAGCGCCAATGACAGCGTGGAGGTGAGCCCGCAGCCCGGCAAGGAGTCGGAGGTCAAGCTGGAGAAGGCACTCCTGCGGCCCTGGGAGACCGGCTGGAACCAGCGGCTGGTCCTGGTGGACACCAAGGACCCGAAGGCCGAGCCCCTCGCCACCCTTCCCATCACCGTCAACCTGGACTGCACGGATGGGGACGACAAGTGCACGCTGACGGTGGCGCCCGGCGCGGCGTCCAACTCGGACGTGGTGCATTTGAGCGCGGAGCTGGATGAGGTCATCACCAAGCTCGAGGAGAGCAACCCCGACAAGGAGATTGACCTCATCGAGGCGGTGAAGGCCAACAACCCCCGGCTGCTCGGCGAGGCGCTCGCCTACACCCACGCGATGTCGAAGTACATGCTCAGCGGCCCCTGCACCTGCGTATGGCAGGCCGTCTACACCCACAGCCCGGCCTTCCTGGGCTATGGCATCAACTTCACGAACGCCTCGGGCACCCTCGCGGGCTGGAACGGGCCGGGCGCCAAGCACTCCCTGGTCGCCATTGGAGGCAACGCGTCAGGCATCGCCACCAGCGTGACAGGCATCAGCCAGGTCAGGCTCAAGCTCAACTGCACGAAGTGGGTCTTCTATTACTACAAGGACATCATCCTCAACTGGCCCTGGGGCAAGGTGATTGTCATTCCCTTCCCCTTCCCTCGCCTCGTCCCCTGCATTTCCAGTTGCACGGCCCGCTTCGACCACCAGGGACGCGTCAGTGGCTCCACGTTCGTCACCTACACGAGCCCCGGCAGCTCCGCCACCGCGAAGGAGCAGGCCGTCTACCGCGTGGATGGCACCCCGTTGCTGACCCCGTCCGCCAGCCAGGGCGGCTCGTTCAATCAAATCAACGGCGCCACGGTCTTCTCCAACATCGGCAGCACGGGCCGGGTCGACTCGTATGGCTACGTGCAGGCGGCGGCGACCTTCCCCTACTTCGCGTCGGCATCCGTGGCCAACGGCCACTCCATCGCCATCCACGGGTACGCCCGGTGCCCGTACGGCCCCAATGGGCATGCCGCGGTCTGGACCTACGGCACGTCGCAGGGCATCCCGCAGACCAACAGCCTGCGCTCGTCCATCCAGAACTTCTTCCTGCAGTGGGGCATCCTGACCTTGCCGTAGGCAGGAGCCGAGGCTGATGGCGCCCCGGAGGCCGGCCCCTGTCGCGGGTGCCCGGCGTCCGGGGTTCGTCGTTTCAGCCTCGCGGCGTCAGCGCCCCGACGCCTGCGCATCCACGGCGGCCAGTTCCTCCTTGCCGAGCTTCACCTCCGCGCCCGCGAGGTTCTCCTCCAGGTGCTTCACGGACGAGGTGCCCGGAATGGGCAGCATCACCGGCGAGCGGGCCAGCAGCCAGGCGAGGGCAATCTGCGCGGGCGTGGCCTGGTGCTTGCGTGCCACCGCGTCGAGCGCGCCGCCGGGCTTCGCCAGTCCGCCCGTGGCCAGGGGGAACCAGGGAATGAAGCCCAGCTTCTCCCGCTCGCAGTAGTCGAGCACCTTTTCGTGGACGCGGTCCGTGAGGTTGTAGCGGTTCTGCACCGACACCACGTCCACCACCTTGTGCGCCCGCTGGATGTCCTCCACGGAGACCTCCGACAGGCCGATGTGGCGAATCTTCCCTTCCTTCTGGAGGTCCTTCAGCTCGCCGAGCGACTCCTCCACGGGGACCTTCGGGTCGATGCGGTGAAGCTGGTACAGGTCGATGCGCTCCAACTTCAGCCGGCGCAAGGACATCTCGAGTTCCTGGCGCAGGTACTTCGGCGCGGCCACGGGGTGCCACTCATGGGGGCCGGTGCGCACGAGCCCCGCCTTGGTCGCCACGACGACGCCCTTGGCGTAGGGGTGCAGGGCCTCGGCGATGATTTCCTCGCTGACATAGGGGCCATAGGAGTCGGCGGTGTCGATGAAGTCCACACCCAGCTCGACAGCGCGGCGCAGGACGCGCACGGCCTCCGCCCTGTCTTTCGGAGGTCCCCAGATGCCGGGGCCGGTGAGCTGCATGGCGCCGTAGCCCAGGCGGTGGATGGGCAGGTCTCCGCCCAGCTTGAAGGTTCCGCTTTTCTCGACGGGTCGTGACGAGGCTCCGCTCATGGGACGCTTCCTCCTGGACTGAAAGTAGGGTGTCTGGATGACGAGCCACCAGCTCGTCCGCACGGCCCGTCAGCGGGCGTGGAGGCGGGAGCGGCCAGTCGCCAGCCACCTCATCCCAGCGTCGCCGGGTCGACGACGTCGAGGTCCTGGAGCGCAAGGCCATGCGTGGGGAGTATCCAGAACACGCCGCGACCTTCTGGAGACCATCCCAGCGCCCTGCCGAGCAGGATGGCGGCGCGAGCGTCCTGAGGCACGGCGGCCGCGCAATCGACCATGCCGCCGTGCCTGTTCACCAGCTTCACCGACAGCACCGGGCCCACCGGCCGCGCGTCGTCGGTCTGGTGCCACGCGCGCAGAGACACCACGCGCCTCCCACCGATGTGGGACCAGTCGCCCGCCCAGGCGAAGGTGACGTCATCGACCACGATTCGGCGGTGCTTCTTCTTCATGCACGGAGACTCTCGGATTCACCCAAGGGCCCTGTCAACGCGAGCCCCCAAGGCGACACGTTCGCACGCCCTCGGCGCGGGAGCGCGGCGCCACTGCCCTCCGAAGTACAAGGTCGGCACGGTGTGTCGGCTCGATGTCACCTTCCACCCCGCACGCGGGCCCCCCGGGTGGGCGCTTCCGATATTCTTCGGGCGGCCGGACGTTCCAGCCCCGCCTGCGGAATTTCGAAGGAAGAGAGCCCTCCGATGCGTCGAGCCCTGGCCGGTCTCGTGTTGCTCCTCGCGGGATGTGCGACGACCGCGCGTCCCACGCAGGCGCCAGCCGTGGCGGAGGCCACGCCCCCCGTCGCGCCCGAACCCGAGCAGCCCCGTTACGAGCACATCTTCATGATACCCGTGGACAAGGCCCTGGCCGAGGCCACGAAGCTCATGACGGAGCAGGGCTGGGTCCTCAAGCCCCTCGAGGACCCGAGATATCTGCTGACCGAGTGGCGGACCGCGCAGCTCAGCGCCCAGTCCTGGGGATGGCAGAGCGACGGTGACTCCACGCGTTATCTGGTGGCCGGCGAGCTGATCTCCGAGCGCGAGTCCGTCATCCGCATCTTCCGCATGAAGCGCGTGGCCTTCAGCAACGACGTTGAAATCAAGCCCGAGGCGTCAGGGCAGCTGAACTCGCGGTTCATGCTGATGGAGCGGTTCGAGCAGAGCTTCGTGAGGAGAGGCGCACCCGTGGAGCTCGCCCAGCGGGAGCGAGACGTGGCGCCCTGGGTCGAACTGAACGGAGCCGTGCAGGGCACCCGGGATTTGGAGCTGGAGCAGACCCTCACCCTGCGATTGGAGTCGCGCCCCTCGCTGGAGACGCTCACCGGCTCGCTCAGCCTCGCGCGCGATGACTCCTTCGCCAGGGACCCGTCTTTCTATCTCAAGCGCTGGAAGGATGAGGTGCAGGAGCCCTGCGCACGGGAGGTCACCGGCTTCCAGTCGATGCTGCGGCCCGGGCTGACGGTGCTCATCGGCGAGCAGCTCGGCACCCGCGAGATTCCCGCCACCGTGGGAGACCTGGCGTGCGAGGCCACCCAGGCGGGGCTCGGCGTCACCGTGGCCCTCGCCATCCCGGAGAAGGAGCAGGAGCGCATCAATACCTATCTGGCGAGCCCGGGGCGCCCCGCGGACCAGGATGCGCTGCTGCGCGGGAACTTCTGGCGCAAGCTGCAGCAGGACGGCCGGGGAAGCCGCGCGGTGATGGACCTCATCGACCGGGTCCGGGCGCTGCGTGCCGCCGGGCGCTCCGTCTTCGTCGTGGCCATGGACACGGACATGAACCATGGGAAGGCACGCGACGCCTACATGGCCCGGAAGGTGTTGAACCCGCGCAGCGCGCGCCCCCAGGACGTGTTCCTGGTGCTCGCGGGCAATGCCCACACACGGCTGGGGGACGCGGACTGGAGCGACGACTTCGTCCCCATGTCGAAGCACCTGCTTCAGAGCACCCGGGATTTGAAGGTGCTGGAGGTGGGCTACGCGCAGGGCCGACGGTGGGGATGTGACCTGGAGCTGAACGGGGAGATGGACTGCAACATCATGGGCATCACCCCGGGTCCCCAGGTCGCGATTCGCCCGGAGGCGCCCGCGGCAATCCGCATGCTCCCGGAGCTGGACGACGAGGGGTTCCACGGCTTCCTCGACGTGGGTGTGCTGACCGCCTCACTGCCCGCCATCGCCCTGCGCGGACACGAGCCACCCGAGCCCTCGGTGCCAGGAGAGGCCCCAGGCCCCGCGAACCTCGTGACTCCGACGGGGACCTCCGCGCCCGTGAACACCGTGCCCCCTCCACAAGACACCGTGCCCCCCGCGCGGCCTCCGACGCCGTAGGCCCCTGGGCGTCGCGGAGGTTGACCGGCGCCGAGGGCCTCGTCTACGTGAGCAGCCCGTGAGCCCCCCGCCCTCCATCGAGCGCTTCCCCGCGACCCGGTATCAGGGCAGCAAGCTCAAGGTCCTCGGGTGGCTCTGGGAGCAGCTCCAGTCCCTGGAGTTCGACTCCGTCGTCGACCTCTTCGGCGGCACGGGCTCGGTGTCCTATCTCTTCAAGGTGCAAGGCAAGCAGGTCCACTACAACGACTGCCTTCGCTCCAACCACCTCATCGGCAAGGCGCTCATCGAAAACCCCTCGACGCGCTTCGAGCGCGACGACGTGTCAGCACTGCTCGCCCGGCGGCAGCGGACCTATGGAGACTTCATCGCGCGGACCTTCGGTGGAATCTACTACCCGGACGACGAGAACCAGCTCCTCGATGTCCTGGCGCAGAACCTGGCCGAGCTGCCGGGTGATTACAAACAGGCCCTCGCGTACCACGCGGTGTTCCAGGCCTGCATCGCCAAGCGCCCCTACAACCTCTTCCACCGCGCCAACCTCTACATGCGAGAGGCGAGCGTCGAGCGCTCCTTCGGGAACAAGGCGACGTGGGACAGGCCCTTCGCGGACCACATCGCCAAGGCCGCCTCCGCCGCGAGTGACGCCATCTTCGACAACGGCCGGGTGAACGTCGCGACGTGTGGGGACGCGGTGCGGCTCGAAGCCCAAGCAGACCTGGCGTACCTCGACCCGCCGTACATCTCGGCCAAGGGTGTTGGCGTCGACTACCTGGGCTTCTATCACTTCATGGAGGGATTGACGGAGTACAGGGATTGGCCGGAGCGGTTCGATGCCCGCTACAAACACAAACCCTACCGGCGGGTGGAGACGCCGTGGGCCAGCCCGGCGCGAATCGCCTCCGCCTTCGAGGCGGTGTTCGAGCGGTGGCGGGACAGCATCCTCGTCGTGTCCTATCGCTCGGATGGAGTCCCCTCGGTGGAGGAGTTGAAGCGGATGCTCCAGCGGCACAAGCGCAAGGTCACGGTGAGAGCGCGGGACTACCAGTACGCGCTCTCCACGAACCAGACGAGCCGCGAGGTGCTGCTCATCGCCGAGTAGGTGAGGGAATCACACCACGGCGGAGCGCGCGCGCTTGAGGGCCCGCGCCGCGGCGTCGAGGAACTCGTTGCTGGCCTCGGCGAGGTCCACGGCGCGGGCATCCACCCAGCCCTGCAAGGAGTTGTAGCCCATTACCGCGGGGATGGCGACGAGCAGCCCGAAGGCGGTGGTGACCAACGCCTCGGAGATGCCTGTCGAGATGGTGCCAATGCCGCCCGCCCCTGCCTCGCCCATCTGCTGGAACGCGGTGACGATGCCCATGGTGGTGCCGAGCAGGCCCACGAAGGGGGCGGTGGAGGCCACGGTGGCCAGATGGCCCAGGCCGCGCTTGAGACTCTGCACCTCGCGCTGAGCCTGACGCTCCAGGCTGCGCGCCACCGACTCCATCACCTCGTCACGACTGTCATCGGAGGAGATGCGGTACGCCGTCAGCCCCGCGCGGATGGTCCGGCCGAGGTAGCCCACGTCCGCGCCCAGCTTCGCGTGGGACGCGGTCTCGAAGTCCCCTTGAGAGAGCAACGTGGCCATCTCCGAGGCGAACCTGCGGGAGTGTCGACGGGACGCACGGAAAACCAGCGAGCGCTCGGCGAGGATGACCAATGACAGCACGGACATGATGCCCATCGCGATGACGATGCCCTGCGCGAAGAGGCCCATGTGGGCCCACAGCCCCGAGAGGGTGAATTGCATGGCGGATCCGGAACGCGCCTCCTCGCGCGTGGGGCCACGAAGGCCCCTGGGTGGGAGCACCCAACCGCCACGGTACGCAGCCACTCGCCCACGAGGGTGTGTTCGCCTCCATCAGACGGTCATCATTCAGTCATGGGCGACGCGTGGGCTCAGAAGTAGCTGGGCGACTCGATACCTCCGCCTTGAAGGACGGTGATGAGCGAGGAGGCGCTGAAGTCGCCTTGGTAGCGCGCGCCGTTGATGAAGAAGCCCGGGGTGCCGCTGACTCCGCTGCGCACGCCGCCCATGAAGTCGCGACGGATGCGCTCCAGGTAGCGGTGCTCGGAGACTTCGCGGGTGAAGCGCTCCATGTCCAATCCCAGCTTCTGGGCGTAGGCCAGCAGCGACTCGGGGTCGAGCGCCTGCTGGTTCTCGTAGAGCATGCCGTGCATCTCCCAGAATTTGCCCTGGGCATCGGCGGCCTCCGCGGCTTCGGCGGCCTGGAGCGCGTAGGGGTGCGCCTGGGTGAGGGGGAAGTGGCGGAAGACGTAGCGCAGCTGGTCGCCCATCGAGGCCAGCACCTTGTTCACTTCGTCGTAGGCCTGTCCGCAGAAGGGACACTGGAAGTCGCCGTACTCCACCAGGATGACGGGAGCGTCGACAGGTCCGAGGATGTGGTCATGGGAACCCACGGGAGTGCGCAGTCTGCTCATGGCCGTGCCTCCTGCTCGGTCTTCTCCTCGCGCTGATTCAGGGACGGGCCTCCTTCATCTTCGGCGGCGCCCTGCCCTGCGAGGCGCTCCAGTGCGTCCAGCACGCCGTCGGCACCAGGGTTGACCGCCACGGGCGAGACGTAGCTCCAGAAAATCTTGCCCTCGGCGTCGATGACGAAGAGGGCACGTTCGGAGATACCGTCCTCTTCCCGGTAGGCATGGTAGGCGCGCGAAATCTCTCCCTTCGGATGGAAGTCGGAGGCCAGCACCATGTGGAGGTTGCGCGCGCGGGCGAAGGCCAGGTGGCACCACACGCCGTCGCACGAGATGGCGACCACCTTCGCGCCGAGGCGCTCGAACTCGGGCATCAGCTCGTTGAAGAGTGCCAGCTCATCGCTGCACACCGGGCTCCAGTCGGCTGGGTAGAACACCAGCACCAGCGGGGCCCCTCGGAACTCCTCGAGCGAGACCTTCTGGTCCGGAGTCACCGGAGCACGGATGGGCGGCGCGAGCGTGCCGAGAGGCAAGGGCGCGTTCGACTGTCTGGCGGAAAAGGCCATGAAATCCTCCTCGCGCAAAGCTGGGCCGTGGGGCCGCTGGCTGCACCGAGGGGCTCGGCACTCCACCGTCAGCGTGGCTGCTCTCGCGCCACTGCCACGCTGACCGTTCCAACGACTACCAGAGGAGGCTGCGCAGCGTGGCGCCGTCCTCCACCCGCACCCACGGCTGGACCACCTGCGCCAGCGAGGGAAAGGGCCGTCCCGGGTCGGCGACGAAGAGCATGCCCGGGGAGGCGCCTACCAGCGTCTCCTGTCCGCGCCCGTCGCCATCGGAGAAGAACACCGTGAACTGGGCCGTGGCCCTTGTCGGGTCGTAATAATCGAGCTTCGCGGGCGTCGGCATGAACCAGGCCAGGGGCACCTCCACCTCCACGGCCTCCGGGGCGGTCCACCGAATCGTCGGCGGTGGCGTGTCCTTCTTCCTGGGAGGCTTGAACCAGGTGGCCACGGGCGCCCCCTGTTTGTTGCGCGCGACCCCGAGTTCCACCTGCTGGTCCCTCATGAACCTGGTGGTGCCCCACTCCATCCATCGCAGCTCAAGGTGGTCCGCGGCGAGGATGGCCTTGGGACTCGCATCCGCGGCGACCACTGTCTTGTCATCCCTCAGCCGGACACTGACCACCATCAGGTCGCCCCGGCGACGCAGGCTCACCGTCAGGTCCGCATCCTCGGGCCCCTTCCAGTTCTTCTGCCCCCAGGTGACCTGTCCTGGAGAAGGAAGCACCGTGGACTCCAGGTCCGACACCACCCGAGCCGAACCCTCCCACTTGGACTCATTCCCTTCGGAGTCCGGGTCCTCAGGGTCCGGTGGTGTGTAGTGGAACGTGGCGGCGCTCTGGGCCAGCAAATCCATGCGCCTCAAGCTGAAGCGTGGATTCACGTTGCTCGCCACGAGCATCGGGCCCTTCCGATCGAAGCGCAGCGTCACCGATGACGAGGTCCCCGCGCCGGCACGCTGCAGGAGCAGGGTCGGCAAGCCCGAGCCGGAGGCGGTCGAGGTGGGCGACGGACAGCCCAGAGGCTCGTCCACTCCCGCGCCTCCGCTCATCGCGAAGCGCTCACCACTGGCCAGTCCCACCAGCGTGACGGGAGGTCCGTCCCAGGCTTTCGGACGGTCGACTGACGCCATGGGAAAGCAGACCACCTCGTCCTCGCGACCATCACCGTCGAGGTCCACCTGGTACCGCTCAGTGATATTCGGCGCCTCCTCCTTCACGCGCGCGTCGAACCAGCTCGCGAAGGAGACAGGTGCAGGCGCCGGTTTCGCTGGGGCGGCAGGTACGGAATGCAGGGCGACGACCAAGGGCAGCCAGGGGGCGAAGGCCATGGCTGTCTACTGAACCCTGGATGCAACAGTCTCGCAAGGACAGCCTTCAGGGAGCGCCAGCTCCACGTCCCAGGGGAGCCATGTGTCACCCCCTTGTGGGCGGTGAGCAAGACGCGGAGTACGGCGGCGGGAAGCGGAGTGTCTCCCACCACGAGGGCACGCGGTGTAGGGTGCGCGAGTGCTGCTCAACGATGGCTATGTGTACCGCGAGAAGCTCGGGAGCCGACCGGGCAGCAGCGCGCTCGCCCACCTGACGGACAAGTATCGTCACTCCTCGGAGGAGGAGTGGCGGGCGCGCTTCGCGCGGGGCGAGGTGCGACTCGACGACGTCATCGCCGACGGCTCGGAGTCACTGAGGCCGGGGCAGCTACTCTGCTGGCACCGCCCACCCTGGGAAGAGGCGGACACTCCGCGGTCCTTCGAACTCGTGTACGAGGACGCGGAGCTGGTCGTCGTGGTGAAGCCGAGCGGACTGCCGACCCTGCCCTCGGGGGGCTTCCTCAAGAACACCCTGCTCTCCTTCGTCCAGGCGCGATGGCCCGAGGCGGTTCCCATGCACCGGCTGGGACGCGCGACGTCGGGCCTCGTGCTCTTCACCCGCACCCGCGACGCCGCCGCGCGCCTGGCGAGCGATTGGCGCGAAGGCCGCGTACACAAGCGCTACCGCGCACTCGCCCAGGGAATCGCGACCCAGGAGACGTACGACATCCGAGCGCCCATCGGACTGGTGCCCCACCCGCTGCTGGGCGAGGTGCATGGCGCCACTGCACGGGGAAAGCCCTCACACAGCACGGCCCGCGTGCTGGAGCGGCGCACCGAGCACACCCTCTTCGAGGTGGACATCCACACGGGACGCTCCGAGCAGATCCGCATCCACCTCGCCTTCATCGGCCACCCGCTCGTGGGGGACCCGCTCTTCGCCGTGGGGGGCCTGCCGTTGGCGGAGCACCCGGGCCTGCCCGGAGACGGCGGCTACCTGCTGCACGCGGAGTCGCTCACCTTCCAGCATCCACGCTCGGGCGAGCAGGTTCAGCTTCAGGCGCCGCTCCCGCTCGAACTCCACGCCCAAGGATCCTCGCGGTAACGCCGAGCAACTCCCCATCCAGCGGTCGAACCGCTCGTGCGCGTCGGCCACCGGTTGCCACGCAATGGGCTGTTCGACGGTGAGGCACGGACAGGCCTCTGGCCCATCGCCCAGGCGGGCCGCGTCCGCACGCGAGGGCCTGTTCGACCGTAAGGCACGGACAGGCCTCTGGCCCATCACCCAGGCGGGCCGCGTCCGCACGCAAGGGTCTGTTCGACCATGAGGCACGGACAAGAGGTCATCGGCCGGGATGCCGCGGGCGGGCGGCCTGCGTCAGGTACCGGTCTTCTGGCCCTGGCTCAGGTCCAGGTCCGCGAACCGCCACAGCCCCATGTGGCGGCCCTTGTGAGCGTCCTCCACCAGGTGGATGGGCTCCGGAAAATGGAACGGCGCCAGCCGCAGGTTCACCGGCCGCCACAGGCCAGTGACGATGTCCTCGTTGCGGCTCAAGCCCACATGGGTCGTCGCGAGCAGATGCTCGGTGCCGCTGCGCCGGAGGTTGGCCAGCGCTCGGAAGATGTTCCGATACGACAGGTGGATGAACAGGTCCCTCACCATGACCAGTCCCACCTTCGGCAGGTCATCCTGGATGAGGTCTCGGACGATGAACTGGCGGCGCTCGCTTCCATGTCGCTGATGGTTGAGCGCGATGAGGTCCGGGACGATGTCCGCGCCGATGTACTGCTCCAGGTCCAGCTCCACGTGCTGCATCCAGTTGAAGTCGCCGCAGGGCACGTCCAGCATCGTCCTTGCCTGGGCCTTGCGGAGCACCTCCGGCAACTCGCGGCGGATGGACTCCGTCGCCTTCAGCGTGGAGCCCGGCCCCGAGCGCGACTCCGAATCCAGCCAGAAGTTGTGCTGGTAGATGCGCGAGAACCAGAGCTGCCGGTACTTCTGCTCCAGCGCCCCGAACTGGGGAACGTGCTCGTTGAGCCGCGTCCGCGCCGACGACACGGCCTCGTTCAGGTACGACTTCATCGTCGACCACACCACGGCACGCCGAGGGCTCTTGGGCGAGGAAGAGGAATCCATGGTGCGAGGGGCCTTTCGCTGACGCGGAGAGAGTGAAACATTGTATGCGAAGCTTCACTCTCCGTGCCACACCCCGCCATTCCCCTCCCGGCCTCCGCGCGCGGGGACTCAGCCCCGAGCCTGCCAGGTCAGCCACTCCCCCGGACGCGCCAGCTCCACGTTCACCTTCCTCTTGCGCGCCGTGGCCAGGAGCAGCGCTTCCGCGCCCGGAACCTCCTGATAGTCCTCGGAGGACGTGACGCCGTAGTGGATGGGCACGAGGAGCTTTGCTCCCAGCACCACAGCCGCGGCGACCGCCTGCTCCGGGGTCAGGACGCCATGCACGTCGCTGACGGGCTTGCGCCAACCGAAGCGCGCCCCGTTGATGGGCAGGAACGCCGCGTCGAAGGGGCCGAACTGACGTCCGATGTGCCACCAGGACCCGTGCCACAGCGTGTCACCGCAGTGGATGATGCGGCGGCCTCCGCCGGAGACGATCCACGACACCTGGGTGTCTCCGTAGCCGTCCTCGGCGGGAACGGCGGTGGCGGTGAAGTCATTGAGCAGGACCGGCTCGTAGAGCGGAGCGGGCCGCACGCGGAAGCCCGACGCGGCGGCGGTCGCGGCCATGTCCGGGGGGCACACCAGCGTGCCGGTGTCGCCCAGCGCCTGACGGACGGCCATCCGGTCGAAGTGGTCGGGATGGCGATGCGTCACCAGCACGTAGCGCCCGCCATCACCCGCGTCCATCGGGACGAGCGGATCCTTCAGCGCGGCCCCCCACACGGTGGAGTCGACCAAGGGGTCCAGGAAGAGCGTGTCCTGACCGAGCCGCAATCGCACTCCGGCCCAGGCCAGCCGCTGGGCGCGCAGCGTCGCGGTGTCGACAGGTTTCGTCGCGCGTCCCACGCCAGGGGATGACAGGACCGCGCCCGCGGAGAGCACGGCCGCCGCACGCAGGAAGTCCCGGCGGCCCGTCCGCGCGGGCCGAACCAGCATGTCCCCGTTGTCGATGCTCATCGCGCCACCGAGGAGGCCACGAGATTGATGCCGAAGAGGCGCACGCCGGTCTCGGTGCGCGGCTGGTGATGGCTCGCGGGCGGGAAGAACAGGTAGGTGCCTGGGCCCAGGCGCTGCTCTCCCTCGATGAGCTCACCGCTCACCACGAAGACCTCCTCGCCGGTGTCGTGGACGTCCACGGAGGGCCACTGAGCTCCGGGAGCCATGTCCACGACCCAGACCCTCACGTCACGCGTGCTTGGCAGGTCCCTGCGCAGGCAGCCAGGGCCGACGATGACGGGCTCGATGTCGTCGATTCGCACGGACGACCAGGGGGATACGACAGGGCTCTGCGGGCTCGGCAAGCTGTCGGTGTGGGGCATCTGTCCGCCCTCCTTGCATGGGGACGCCAACGTTAAGGAGGCCAAGGCCATGAGCGCAGCGAAACGATTTCTCCATGATGCTGAATGGGGTTCATGTGAAACTGCCCGGCATGCTCGAGCTCCGTCACTTCAAGCTGATTGCCGCGGTCGCCGACACCGGGAGTCTGGCCGCCGCGAGCCGGCAGCTCCACCTCACGTCCTCGGCGCTGAGCCATCAGCTCCGTGATGCCGAGGAGCGCCTGGGCGTGCAGCTCTTCCAGCGCCGCCAGCGCCGCCTGCTCCTGACCGGCTCGGGCGAGAAGCTGCTCGTCTCCGCGCGGCGCGTCTTGAGCGAGGTGGCCCAGGCCGAAGCCATCTGCCGCGCGCACCCGCAGGACGACCTGCTGCGGCTCAGCACGGGTTGCTACACGGTGTATGGCTGGCTGCCGCCCATCCTCGGGCGATGGCAGGCCGAGCACCCGCGCGTCGAGCTGCGCATCGTCCTGGAGGCCACGCGCCAGCCGCTGGGGGCGCTGCTGAATGGCGAGCTGGACCTCGCCTTGACGACGGACGTCCCTCGGCAGGCCCGCCTGGCGCAGACGGCGCTCTTCGAGGACGAGCTCATGCTGGTGGTCCCCGCGGGCCACGCGCTGGCGCGACGAGCGCACGTCACGGCGCGGGAACTGGTGTCGGAGAACCTGCTCACCTATGCCGCGCCTCGGGAGCAGCTCGACATCTTCACGCGCGTGTTCTGGCCCGAGGGCCTCGAGCCGCAGCGGGTCTCCCCCGTGCCCCTCACCGAGGCGCTGATTGAGCTGGTGCGTGGTGGCGTCGGCGTGACGGCGCTGCCCGAATGGATGCTGCCGGCCCAGCGCAACGGGCTGCACACGGTCCGGCTCACTCCCCGGGGAATCCGCCGCCGCTGGAGCGCCGTCACCCGCGCCTCCCGCCAGCGCTCCGCGCCGCTGACGTATTTCATCCAGCTCCTGAGCGAGCGCTTCTCCCTCCAGGGCAAGGCACGGCCACGGGCGGTGTCACGAAAGGGGATTCAGCCGAACGTGGAAGGCCGCGCTCGATGAAATACCCAAGGGTGGAGGGGTGCGGGACCTGCTCCCGACCACTTCACCGCGGATAGGAGTCTCGAGCGCCCTGTTCGCGCGCCTGCTGCGCGTCCTTCCGCGCCTTCAGCTCGCGGTCGTACGCCTCTCTCTGCTCTCGTTGCCGGAGAAGCACGGGCGGGTACTGCTCGAGGATGAGGGGCGCGAGCTGCTCCAGGGAGCCCTTGAGCGCGGGGAGCGCCACCCGGTCCTTGTCGACCAGGACCTCCCACGGCTCCGCCCTGGACTGACGGGCCATGTCGAAGGTGACGCCCTCCGTCCTCCGCTCGACGGGCACGTCGACACCGACGACCTCACTGGACTCGGCACACGAGAAGACCTTCACCGAATCCGAGGAGCCGAAGACCTGGCGACCGCCACGACGCGCGCCGTACTCAATCCTGCACGCGTCCAGGGGTTGCAACTGTGACTGGATGGACGCCAGCTCCGCGAGGCCCCCGACATCCTCCGAGGTCCGCGCGAAGTTCCGGCCGCCACGGAGAAGCATCATCGCGAGGCCCAGGACGACGAGCAGCCCCACTCCTGCGGCGATGAGGAGGGGGGACTTCGTGCGGCGGTTGTCCGGAGGCGGCATGGGCGGAGTGTGCATCAGGCCCGCACGCTAACGAAGCGCCATACCCAAGACCACCGACGTCTGAGTGGCGTCGCTCTGGAAACGCGCGCTTGAAATCGTCTTCGCACGCCGGCTTCGCTACAAAGGAGCCCAGACATGCGCGGACCGAGCTGGCGACTGGTGATTCTGGCGTGGGTGCTCACCTCCTGTGCGGCTCGCCCCGCCCTCCGCCAGGCCGAGGTCCTTCAACCCTCCCCGACCGAGCAGGACCTCCGCGCACGCGTGTATCTGGCGAAGGGGGACGCAGCCCTCGAATCCCGGCAGTGGGGGCTCGCCGTGGGCTACTTCTCCGTGGCTCGCGCGACGCAGGACTCCGCCGAGGCCCAATGGGGCCTGGGCTGGGCAACGGACCGGGCCTCCCGCCAGCTCTGGACGACGAAGACAGAGGGCTCCGTGCTCGCGGCGGCCTTCTCGCCGGACGGGAAGCTGCTGGCCTCGGCGGGCTTCGACGCCGTCATCCGTCTCTGGAACACGGCCAGCGGTGAGCCGGTGGCGGAGCTGAAGGGCCATGCGGCGGAGGTGCACGCCGTCGCGTTCTCTCCGGACGGCCGCCTGCTGGCCTCCGCCGGACGACCGGGAGAGATTCGCCTCTGGGATGTTCGCAAGGGCCAGCAGGTGGCCGTCTTCCAGGGACACACCGATGTCGTGCGGGGACTGGCTTTCGCCCCCAGCGGGAACCAGCTCGCGTCATGCGGATTGGACAAGACCGTGCGCGTCTGGGACGTGGCGACAGGCACGGAGCAACTGCGTTTCGAGCACGACGCGTATGCCGTCGCCGTGGCCTTTTCGGGGGACGGCCGATGGCTGCTGTCGACGAGCATGGACAAGACCGCTCGCGTCTGGGACCTGGAGACCCGCGAGGCGCTCCATCGCCTCACCGGCCATGAGGAGATGGTGGTGTCGGCCGCCTTCTCCGCCGATGGAAGCCTCGCCATGTCGGCGGCCTCGGACCATTCCATCCGCTTCTGGAATCCCCGGTCCGGGCAGCTCGTCGACGTGTTGAGAATTCAGGCCGACATCTCGACGACAGCCATCGACCCTCTGTTCCGGCTCGTCGTCCAGGCGGGCTGGGATGGGCGCGTGCAGCTCTTCGATGCGCGCAGCGGCGAACTGTTGGAGCGCCTGGATGCCCACCGCGCCGCCGTGGCGTGCATCGCCTTGTCGCCGGATGGACGCACCTTCGCGTCCGGGGGAATGGATGGAGCGCTGCATGTCTGGGCCCGGCCCGCCTCACCCGCCGAGGTCCTGCTTCGAGGTCACGAGGCCTGGGTGGAAGCGCTGGCCTTCACCCAGGAACAGGAGCTCCTCACCGGGGCGGAGGACGGCGTGCGCCGCTGGAACCTCGCGGACAGGAGCGCCCCCGCATCACGAGCAGAGCGCACGGAGGCGGTGGTCTCGCTCACGTCGAGCCCGGACCGTCGGCTTCTCGCCGCGGGCACACTGACGGGACAGGTGCGCTTGCTCGAAGCCGCCACGGGCCGGCAGCTCCGTGAGCTGTCCACGGTGAAAGGCTCGGTGCGGGCGCTCGCCTTCAGTCCGGACGGGAAGGTCCTGGCCGTGGGTAATGAGCGGGACGTCTCCTTGTGGTCGGTGCCGGACGGCGTGCTGCTCGGGCGACTCGTCGGGCACACGGGGAAGCTCTGGGCCCTGGCCATCGACTCGACGGGGACGCGGCTTGCCTCCGGAGGCGCGGACAAGGTCGTGCGTCTCTGGGACCTGGCGCGACGCCAGCCCCTGCGCCAGTGGGACGTCGGAGACCGCGTCCGCGCACTCGCCTTCACGCCGGGCGACAACCACCTGGTGACGGCGGGGATGAAGCAGCCCATCCGGCTCTGGAACGCCAGCGATGGCCTCCTGCTGAAGAGCATGGATGAGGGCGCCGTGGGCGTGCTGTCGCTGAGCGTGTCGCCCGATGGCAGGTTCCTGGCCTCCGGCGGCATGGACATGCGGGTGAAGGTCTGGAGCCTTCCCAGCGGGGAGTTGCTGGGCAGCGTCCGGGGCCAACAGGGCTTTGTCTCGGCGGTGGCCTTCTCACCTGGGATGTCCGTGCTGGCTTCGGCATCCTCCGACCGCACCCTCCGACTCCTCCACTTCGACACCCTGGAGCATCCTCCGCCCGCGGGAGCACCCCTCTCGGAGACCTTGCTGCGTCATGGGCTCGTCTGGGACGAAGCGCGGCTCGTCATCCAGAACCGCTAAAGGCCCTCGACTTCAGCCTCGGCACCCACGAGCCCGCGCGGATGAATTGCCCAAGGGGGCGAGAGTCGACGGCTCCTGGCTCGTTGATGACAGCTCAACCGGCGACAGGTGGCCACGCGAGCATCGCGGCATCGATGATGGCGGTCAGCTTCTCGACGGAAGCACCATCGCGGGCCTGGATGGACAGTCCCTCGAGCACCGTGGTGTAGAACGCGGCGAGCTTCTCCACGGGAGCGGACTTGGGAAGCTCTCCGTTGGCGACTCCCCGCTGGAGCCGGCGCTTCAACGCGCGCTCACCGCTCAGGCGGTTCTCCGCGAGGAAGGTCCGCACCGCCTCGTTCTCCGGCGCACCCAACAGCGACGCCAGGACAATCATGCACCCCCGTGGCTTGTCGGCGGCGGTATAGGCCCGTGCATTGGCGCGCAGCATGTCCTCCACCGCCGCGCGCGCGGAGGTCGCTTCCTCCAGGCTGCGTGAGACATGGATGCCTTCGGTCCGGTCATAGAGTTCGACGGCTTCGCGGAAGAGCTCCTCCTTGCAGCCGAAGATGGAATAGAGGCTGGGCTTGTTGACACCCATCGCCTTGACCAGGTCCTGGATGGACGTGCCTTCGTAGCCACGTGCCCAGAAGACACGCATGGCCTCGACGAGCGCCTCGTCGCGGTCGAACCCTCGGGGCCGCCCCATCACGGAGACGGGCTTCTGCTTCTTCGCCTTCTTCGTCGTCATCTGTCGCCTGCTGCCGCGGGTCACGCGGTGAAGCCGCCATCGACCGCGATCGAAGCCCCCGTGATGAAGCGCCCGCTCGGGCCCGCCAGATGTCCGACGGTGGCGGCGATGTCCTCGGGTCGAGCGAAGTGCTTGACCGCCATGAGCGCCAGCTCGGCCGAGACCTGGGGGCCATCCGCCGGATTCATGTCCGTATCGGTCGACCCGGGGTCGACCACGTTCACGGTGATGCCTCGCTCACCGACTTCCCGCGCCAGGCCCTTCGTGAGGCCCACCAGCGCGGACTTGCTCATCGCGTAGAGCGTGACGCCGCCATAGGGAACGCGCTGAGCGAAGCACGAGCCGATGGAGATGATGCGGCCACCGTGGGTCATGTGGGCGAGCGCGGCTTGAGCGGCGACGAACACGCCTCGGACGTGGACCGCCAGGGTCCGGTCGATTTCCTCGAGGGAGACGCCTTCAAACGGTCCGGACGGGAAGATGCCGGCGTTGTTGACGAGGATGTCGAGGCGCCCCAGCTCCGACGCCGCGCGCTCCACGGCTTGCCGGACCGCGTGGGCGTCACCACTGTCCGCCTGGATGGCCACGCAGCGGCGGCCCTGCGCCGTGAGCTCATCCACCAGCGCGGCCGCCTTCTCCCCGGAGCTCGCATAGGTGAAGGCGACGTCCGCGCCGCCCCTCGCCAGATGCCGGACGATGGCGGCGCCGATTCCCCGCGTACCACCCGTCACCAATGCCGCCTTGCCACTGAACTCCGCCATGTCGGCCTCAACTTATGTACCGGTCGTTTAAAATATCTAGAGCCCGAGGTCTCCCTCGTCAACACTTTTTAACCGACCAGTTCATATGTGCGTGTGGGCCGCCCCGCCCGCGCGCGAGGGTGGCGTCACCCTCACTGACACCGCCCCCTCCATGGCGTGGACAGACTGCTTTGGCGGCCGGATGGACATGTGGCCTTGGCCTGGGAGGTATCCCGTTGATCGAGACGCGACATCTGACTTCAACGGCCTGCCGCCGTCAGAAGTTCTCCCCCACGGACGACGCCGTACTCCATCATTCCCGCATCGGAGCCAATCATCGTTTACGGAGAAATCGGCCATATGTAGGATGACCGATGGTTCTTGGTTCCGCGGGGGCTCCCATGACGGATTCGCGCTCGACTCGACGGGATGAACGTTCTTTCACCTCGGCCTTTGGGGCACAGCTCCAGTCCCGTGTGCTCCAGCGCTCAAACCTGGTCGCCGGCGAGTTCCGGTCCGACGCCCCCAACGAGCTCATCACGGGCGAGGTGCCGCGCGACGATGCATATGTGCTCACACTGCATCTGCGAGAACGACCGCGAGGCGCCATGCGCGCGGAGAACCGCTGGATACAGCCGCAGAACTTCCACGCGGGGCATGCCGGCATCGTCGACCTGCGCTCGAAACTGACCTCGGAGTACGCCGGGCCGTTTCACTACGTGAGCATCTACCTGAAGCGACAGGCACTCGGGGCCTATGCCGCGGACGCGGGTGCTCGCACGCTCGACGAGCTGCGCCACCAGCCTGGCGTCGGCTTCTCGGACCCCGTCGTGAAACACCTACTGCTCGCACTACGTCCCGCGTTAGCCGCTCCGGAGGAGGTCAGCACGCTCTACGCCGACCACGTGGCGCTCGCACTCGTCACGCATCTGGCGAGCGGTTACGGTGCCTTCCACGCAGCGCGAACGAACCTGCGAGGTGGACTGAGTCCGGTGCACGCACGACGCGTCAAAGAACTCATTGATTCGCGCCTGGACGGTTCGGTTTCTCTCGCTGACCTCGCGCGTACGTGCGGGCTTTCCGAGCGGCATTTCGCGCGCGCCTTTCGCGAGACCACCGGCCAGCCGCCGCACCGCTGGCTCGTCGGGCGGCGGCTGGAGAAGGCTCGACAATTGCTCGAGGCGGCCACCCAGTCACTGAGCGAAATCGCCGTGGCCTGTGGATTTGCCAATCAGAGCCACTTCACGCGCACGTTCACGCGAGTGGTCGGAACGAGCCCGGGCGCCTGGCGACGCCAGCACCTGCGCTGAGACACCATCTCCCTGGGCTCGGGCGGCGCGCAACCACGGCGCTCACTTCCGAGATCGCCTTCGGCCGCGAGACGTAGACGGCGTGGCCGCCGGCAACCTGGCTACTGGGCCTTGGCCGCGAGTGACCTGGCCGCATCGGAGATGATCGCGGCAACCTGCTTCGGTCGCGAGACATAGACCGCATGACTGGCGGCGACTTCTCTGACCGTCGCGCCGGCGCGCTTGGACATGTTGCGCTGGGCCGCCGGCGGGATCATCCGGTCATCCGACGCAACCAGGTACCAACTCGGCTTCGTCTTCCACGCGGGCTGCGAGATCTTCCCTCCCAGCGCCTCCACCCCCCAGGGCACCTGGGAATCGGCCATGAACGCAGCCGTGTCCGCATCGACGTCAGCCGCGAAGGACGCGCGGAACTTGGCGCGGTCGAGGAACAGGAAGCCGTCCTGCGGCGGCAGGATGGGCGGGACCGGCGCGTCGGGCGGGGGGTTGGCGATGAGCGACGAGACCGACTCACCCGCATCGGGTGCGAACGCGGAGATGTACACGAGCCCGACCACCTTCGGGTCGTTCCCTGCCTCGGTGACCACGACGCCGCCATAGGAGTGACCGACGAGCAGCACGGGGCCCGTCTGCGCGGCGATGGCGCGCTTCGTGACCGCGACGTCGTCGGCCAGGGACAGCGTGGGGTTCTGCACGACGGTGACGTTGTAGCCCTCCTTCTTCAGGAGCTTGTGGACGGACGCCCAGCCCGCGCCGTCGACGAATCCGCCATGAATCAAGATGATGCTGACTGCCATTGCAGCCGTAGGGGAAGCCATGGGTTCTCCTTGTCCGCTTGTGCTGATGGGGTTTGCGCTGCGGGGCACGACTTGCGTTGCGCACCGTGCGACCCCAATAGGAGCGGGCATCCCATTGCACAAGCACCCGAGCCTTCCCCCCACGCGCTTCGTGACCGGATTGGCCAAGGCGCGGCAAGAACGTGAAAGGGAGAGGCGGAATCACCCAGGGCACACGTCTCCCCTCCCCTGCCCCCTTGACAGGATTTTCGAAGTCGTTATTTTGAAACCCATCAAACAATCAAAAAGGTAGCGATGCGGACGCAGGAAGTCTTCAAGGCGATTTCGGACCCGACCCGGCGCAAGGTGCTCAAGCTCCTGCAGGGCGGCTCGAAGAGCGCGGGGGAGCTCGCGGAGGCGTTCGACATCACGAAGGGGTCGTTGTCGCATCACTTCAACGTCCTCAAGGCCGCCGACCTGGTGCGCTGCGAGCGACGCGGACAACAAATCGTCTACTCCCTCAACACGACTGTGTTCGAGGACGTAGCGGCCCTGCTTCTCGACCTCTTCAAGGTCGACAAGCCGAATGGAGAAGAGCGATGAGAATCAGCCGCGCGAACGTGCTGAGCCTGGGACTCGTCATCGCGTCGTTCGTGATGGCGGCCGTGCTCTACAGCCGACTCCCGGAAGCGATACCCACCCACTGGAATGCGCGAGGAGCCGTGGATGGCCACACGCCGAAACCGTGGGGGCCCTTCGTCCTGCCGTTGATGATGGCCGGCATCTATCTATTGCTGGTGGTGCTCCCCCGGATTTCGCCCAAGGGCTACCGCATTGAGCGGTTTCAGGGTGTCTTCGAATTCGTCCTGGCGACGACGCTCGCGTTCCTTTTCCTGATGAATGCCTTGCTCCTGCTCGCGGGCATCGGGACCGCCGTGCCCATGGAGCGCGTGGTTCCCGCGGCGACGGGTCTGCTCTTCGTGCTCCTGGGCAACGTCATGGGGAAGCTCACCAAGAACTTCTTCGTTGGCATCCGAACCCCCTGGACGCTGGCGAGCGACGAAGTCTGGCTTCGCACGCACCGCCTGGGCGGAAGACTCTTTGTCCTCGCGGGCATCGTCATCTTCGTCTCGGGGCTGCTGGGCGCCGGGCCGAACCCCGTGCTCGTGGCCGTTTCCATCGCCTGCATCATCCCTGTCATCTACTCGTACGTCCTCTATCGCCGCATCGAGGGGGGCAAAGGCAGGTCGACGAACAACGAAGGCCCACGACGTTTCGTGTGACGAGGAGAGCCACATGCTTCGCGCTGCCTGTCGCCCATCAGACGCCGCCCCTCATCGGGCGAAGATGCTTGGAGTCATCACCCTGGTCGCCGCGGCCTGTGCGAGTTCGCCGGAGCCTCGTGTGTCGGAGCCCGCCCCCGCGAAGGTCGTCGTGCAGCCCACGTCCGCCACGCCCGCCGTCAACGGCGCCGCGTTCCGGACCGAGGAAGTCTCCGTGGGACGAGCGCCGTTCCTGCTGAAGGGCACGTTGACGGTGCCGACCGGGAGCGGCCCATTCCCTGGCGTCGTCCTGGTCCACGGCTCCGGTCCCCATGACAGGGATGAGAGCATTGGCCCCAACAAGCCCTTCAAGGATATCGCCGAGGGGCTTTCGTCTCGCGGCATCGCCGTCCTGCGCTACGACAAGCGAACCTTTCAGTACGGCCCGCAGCTCACGAACTTCTCCATCGACGATGAGGTCGTCGTGGATGCAGTCACGGCCGTGGGCGTCCTCAAGGCACGTCCGGAGATTCATCCCGAGCGGGTCTTCGTGGTGGGGCACAGCCTGGGCGCCCTCCTCGCTCCGGAGATCGCGGTCCTCGCGGCGCCCGTCGCGGGCGCGGTCCTGTTGGCACCTCCCGGACGTCCGCCCTGGGACCTGGTGCTCGCACAACTGAGGTATCTCGAAGTACCGGCCGAGAAGCTCGCCGAGTTCGAGCAGACCGTGGGCCTGCTGAAGGCAGGAAAGCTCGGCACCGGGACACTGCTGGGAGCGCCCGCCGCGTATTGGCAGGACTGGGCGTCACGCGACGGCGTCGCCATGGCCCGGAAGCTCCAGCGCCCCATCCTCATCATGCGAGGCGCACGGGACTACCAGGTCACCGACGAGGACCTGACGTCCTGGAGAAGTGGTCTCGAAAGCGTTGCCCAGGTCGAGGTGGTGACTGTTCCGGAGAACAATCACCTGTTCATCAAAGGCACCGGCAAACCCGGGCCCGCCGAATACGCGGTCCCAGGTCATGTGGACGAGCAGGTCGTCGAGAAGCTCGCGTCCTTTCTCCTCTCCAAGCCGTAGCGCCGGCTCCGTTCGACGTGCGCCCTCGGGGGCATGGTAGACAGAGGGGCATGGATGCGACGCACGCTCCGTGCCCCCTACATCCCGAGCGCCCCGCGGAGGGGACCTGCAGCCGCTGTGGCACCTTCCTGTGTGAAAGGTGCCGCAAGTGGCAGGTGGGACGGATGCTCTGCTCGCGCTGTCACACGGTGGCGTTGGGGGAGAAACCCTCTCAGCGCGCGACGCTGGCGCTCATCTTCGCCACCGTGGGCTTCATCGGCTTCGTGCCGGGACTCGTGGGGCTCGTGCTGGGCTACCAGGAGCTGGCGGCCATCCGGCGCGGCACCTCACCGGGCTCGGGCGAGGGCTGGGCCCTGCTCGCTCGCAACGTGGGCTGGTTCCACCTGACGGTGCTGCTCATCATCGGCCTGGGATGGATGGCGCGGAGCTGAGCTTTGCATCGCCCCGCTCCCGACGGCTAGCGTCGGCCTCTCGACCCGGTCCGGGTCAGAGATGAGGGCTTCACATGGGTGCGAAGAAGCTGGCGCTGGAGGAGGGCGGGCCGCAGCGACTGGAGCTGTCGTGGGGACTGGCCTGGAAGAAGTTCACGGTCATCCTCGATGGCAAGGTCGTGGGGACCACGGACGGCGGGTCGTCCGCGCTCAAGAAGGGCGTGAACTTCACGCTCCCGGACGGAAGCACCCTGAGCGTTCAAATCCAATCCGGGGTGTTCAACGTGGAGCTGGCGGTGCTGCGCAACGGGCTGCCCCTGCCCGGGTCCTCCACGGACCCCGAGCAGCGGATAAAGTCCGCCGCGTACATGCTCTACTTCCTGGCGGGCTTGAACACCCTGCTCGGCGTGGTCGCCATGGTGACGGAGAATGAGGAGCTGACAGCCCTGGGGATGGGCGTGGGCTCCCTCCTCTTCGGCGCGGTGACCGCGGTGTTCGGCTTCTTCACCTATCGCGGCACCCGCGCGGGCCCCATCCTCGCCATCCTCCTGTATCTCAGCGACACGGTCCTGACGGTGATGGACACCATCAACCAGGGCGGCAAACCCCAGGTCTTCGGCCTCATCATCCGCGCCTATATCGTCATCACGCTCGTCAAGGCGGCGCAGGCCGCGGGCGAGCTGAAGCGCCGTGGCGAAGCGGGCGTGTCTCTCCAGCCCTGACGCCCGAATCCCAGACGCCGACGCGCCTGGCGCGCGGTCGGCGTCAACGGACCACTTGCTCCCGCTGCATCAGGGGCGCGACCTGGCGCTGGATGGCTTGCAGTTGATGGAGCTTGTCCCTCAGCGAGTCGCGCAGCTCGCGCATGTCGGTGTGGATGACCTCGTCATGCAGGTCCTCGATGCTTTCAGCCAGACAGGCGTAGAGGAGATGAATCTGCTGCTGGGAGAGCTCCAGGACCATGGGACACCTCTCTGACAGCGGAACAGCGGTGGCACTCATCCCTCACACCCGAGGGAGCGGGTGCGAGCGCGTCAGGCTCGCGAGGGTCGCTGCTGCTGCCCCCCCATGCCTGGTGCGCAGGCGGTCGCGAAACACCCCGAAAGGTAGCACGCGCGCACGCACCACCCCGGTGCCCCGCATGGGGGAGTCCGCGAGGTGTTCGCTGTCTGACATTGGAGGAGCGAGCCGCTTGCGGGCTCACGCGTCCAGGAGGTGCGCGGGGGCAAAGGCCGCGTCTTCCTCCCGTCGGAGCTTCCGAGGACTCCCGCGGCCCCTGGAGGAGGCCGCGAGGTCCGTGCCACTGACCGCCGTGCGGCGGCGCCTCGGAACCGAGGCGCCGCGCCACATCACGCGGACTACCGGAGCGCGATGAGGGAGGCCACGAGCAGCGAGACGACGCTCATGACCTTGATGAGGATGGCGACGCCAGGACCCGAGGTGTCCTTGAACGGGTCGCCCACCATGTCGCCGACGACGGCGGCCTTGTGGACGTGCGAGCCCTTCGCGTGGCCCGGCAGCTTGCCCTTCTCGATGTACTTCTTGGCGTTGTCCCACGCGCCACCCGCGTTGGCCATGTAGAGGGCCATGGTGGCGCCGACGACGAGCGCACCGGCCAGGAGGCCCGCCAGGGCGCTGGGCCCCAGCACGTAGCCCACCAGCGGCGGGGCGACGACGGCGACGAGGCCCGGGAAGATCATCTCGCGCAGCGCGCTCTTGGTCGCGATGTCGACGATCTTCTTGGGGTCGGGGTCCGCCTTGAGCTCCATCAGGCCCGGAATCTCGCGGAACTGACGGCCAATCTCCTCGACGATGGCACCCGCCGCGCGACCGACGGCGAGCATCGTGGAGGCGCCCACCATGAACGGCAGGATGGAGCCGAGCAGCATGCCCACGATGACCTTCGGGTTGGTCAGCAACAGGCTCATCTCCGGCAGACCCGCCGCGACGCGCGTGTGGTTGACCTCCATGTTGAACGCCGAGAAGAGCGCGATGACGGTGAGCGTCGCCGAGCCGATGGCGAAGCCCTTGCCGATGGCCGCCGTGGTGTTGCCCACCGCGTCCAGCTCGTCGGTGATGGCGCGGACCTCGGGGCCCAGGCCGGACATCTCGGAGATGCCACCCGCGTTGTCGGAGATGGGGCCGTAGGCGTCCACCGTCATCACGACGGCGGTGCCACCCAGCATGCCCACCGCGGACAGCGCGATGCCGTACAGGCCGAGCGCCTGGTCGGCGATGTAGGCCACCAGCGCGATGGTGGCCATGGAGATGCCCACGCTCTCCATGCCGACGGCGAGGCCGCGGATGAGGTTGGTGCCGGCGCCGGTGATGGACGCCTCCGCGATGCGCTGCACGGGCGTGGAGGACGTGTAGTAGTCCGTGACGAGGCCGATGATGGCGCCGCCGAAGGCGCCCGCGGCCAGGGCCACCGTGATGTTCTGGGAGAGTCCGAACACGTTCATCATCACGAACGACAGGCCCACCAGGATGACAGGGGGCAGGATGAGGGCGCTGCGCAGCACCTGCGCGGGGTTCATCTTCTTGAGGGCGCGCGCGATGAAGATGCTCAGCAGGCTGACGATGAGGCCCACCGCGGACAGCACCAGCGGGAGCACCACGCCGGCCACCTTCGCGCCTCCCGTGGCCGAGGAGTCGACGACGAGGCGGGAGAGCTCCGTGGCGTTGGCCGTCAGGGCAATCGCCATGGCCGCGACGATGGCGGCCACCATGGACTCGTAGATGTCGGCGCCCATGCCGGCCACGTCGCCCACGTTGTCGCCCACGTTGTCGGCGATGACGCCGGGGTTGCGCGGGTCGTCCTCGGGGATGTTCTCGATGACCTTGCCGGCGATGTCGGAGCCGACGTCCGCGGCCTTGGTGTAGATGCCGCCGCCCACGCGCGCGAAGAGCGCGATGGAGCTGGCCCCCACGGCGAACGAGTGGAGGATGGGCGACAGCTGCGCGTGGCCCTTGAAGAAGTAGTAGACGCCGCCCATGCCAATCAGGCCCAGGCCGGCGACGGCGAGCCCCATCACCGCGCCGCCATCCAGGGCGACCAGGAGCGCGTTCGGCTTCGAGCCGGTGCGAGCGGCCTGCGCGGTGCGCACGTTCGCGAACGTCGCGGCCTTCATGCCGATGTAGCCCGCGAGCAGCGACAGGAACGCGCCCACCACGAAGCTCACGCTCGCGAGACCGCCGAGGGCCCAGCCGATGAACACCGCGATGACCGCGCAGTACACCGCGAGCACCTTGTACTCACGGACGAGGAACGCCATCGCGCCTTCGCGGATGTAGCCCGCGATGCGATTCATCGTCGCGTCGCCGTCGGGGAGTGCCTTGACCCGGAAGTAGAAGAACGCAGAGAAGAGCAGCCCCACGGCGCCGATGACACCCGGTGCGATTGCCCAGAAATTCGACTCGAGACTCGACAACTCCATCCAATCCTCCAGAGCAGTCCCCGGGGCTGATATCCCCCCTCTGGGGCGCTCGCGTGCCGCGCACGTTGCGAGCAGGCCCTATACGGGATTTCCACCGAACCTGGGAGCCTTCTGGGAGCGATCAGGGAGGCGGCCTGTCGAGGGAGGGCGCTGGTGCAGGGAGGCGAAGAAGGGCTCATGACGCCCGCTCTCACGCCTCCACGGGGAAGGGGATTCACTCCGAGTCATTCTCGGCGAGCGCCTGGCCGGGGAGCGGGGAGCATCCGCTCCCAGTGTCACATCCCGGGAGGGAGCCAGGCCGCACGCACCCAGAGCGAAATCATGGTCTGTGTTTCACCCGTGGGGTGAATCCCGACTTCTTCGTCCGCGCCCGTTTCACCGGGCGGAAGCGGTGCTCAGCGCCTGTATCAGGGCTCGCGGAGACGACGCCTGCCCGCCCTGGGAAGGGCGGATCGGCTGTCCATCTTCTTGGTGGATGTAGACATGTTTATCTCGAAATCTCTTATTCCAGAGAAGACGTGAACGCCACGCATGCGCCCCGGCCCTGGCGCATGCGTGGCGGCACCGACGAAGACGGGAGGCGCCGCTCAGCGACTCGAGGACGCGGGCTTGTTGGGGGGCTCCGCGCGCAGAATCTGGAGCGCGCGCTCCAGCAGCTCGTCACGACCCGCCTGGAGTCCCGCCACCGTCGGCCGCAGCTTCACGTCGGGCTCCAGGCCCTTGCGCTGCAGTTGCCGGCCGTCCCCGTGGAGCACTTGCTGGCCGGTGAAATAGAAGGAGATGTCTCCGGGCAGTATCGCCTCGGTGACGTCGCCATTGGTGCCCGCGGTGGCGCTGCCCACGAAGACGGTATCCGCCGCGGCCTCCAGCATCAGCCCGGTGTGCTCGGCCTGGCTGATGGTGCGCGAGTCGATCAACGTCACCGTGCGGCCCCGATACTTGGGGAGGTCCGTCTCCCGCAGCCAGTCGACGTACTTCACCCAACCGACGTTCTGGCCTCCCGAGTAGGGGCGCATGTACCAGGCGAAGGGACGTGAGCCCTTCACGTCGAAGTAGGGCCCGAGCGCCCACATCGTGCCGCGGGGATAGGCGCGCAGGTCGAACACGATGCCGCGCGTGTCCTTGAGCTTCTCGAACATCGCGGGCACGTCCTGGACCTCCAGCTTCCCCAGGTCCACGAAGCCGATGTTTCCTTCCAGCAGCCGGTAGGACTCCGCCTTCGAGGGAGGCAGCTTCGCCCGAGGCGTGCGGATGAGCTTCGCCTGCTTGGGCCCCTGGGCGCCTCGCACGCCCAGGGCGGCGGTGGAGCCCGCCTCGCCCCCGAGCGCGATCAGCAGGGTCAGGTCCCGGTGGTAGCTGGCCACGGAGGCCGCCACGTAGGGGGCGACCCGGCGTGCCCGTACGTCGATGGGCTCCCCGTCGACCGTCTCGATGATGTCGCCTATCGCGAGCCCCGACGCGGAGGCCGCATCGCGCACCTCCACCACCACCGCCTTGCCGTCGAGGTCCGTCACCCAGACCGGCGGGATGGTGCCGTAGAACCGCTGGAGCTCCGGGTGGCCTCGCACCATCGCATGGGCGTCCTGGAGCCAGGTGGTCGCCTCGGCCAACGCGAGCACGTACGCCTTCGCGTCCTTCGCCGCCTCCAGCTTCTCGAGCAGCCCTGGCAGGCGGCTCTCCCAGGGCCGGTCCATCAGCTCCGGGTAGGCGAAGAAGAAGCGCACCACCGTCCAAAGCTTGGCCCCGGCCAGCAGCCGCATCTCACGAGAGGGATAGAGCGCGTCCTTGTAGGTCGGCTCCGGGCGCCAGGGGAGCGCGGGCCGAGGGAGCGCGGCCGAGGCCTTCGGCTTGGGAGGAGGGCGGGAGGCCAGCAGGAGCGCCTGGCGCATCCCTTCATCCGGGCCCTCCAGACGAACACGCGCGGGGCGACTCACATCCGCCTCCAGGGGCAGCACCGGCTCGTCCACGCTCAGCAGGGCGTTGTAGCCCTCTCCCAGCGGCAAGGTGTCCTGGTTGTTCATGGCGCCGTCATCGAGTGGGCCTTCGGCGACCAGGAGCGCCTTGCCGCGAGCGCGCAGGGCCAGGACGGGCTGGTCGATGGCGGAGTCCGTGTCGACCAGGAAGACGAGCAGCGCTGGCTTCTTGCCCGGAGTGCCCGTGACGACATCGTCCATGGGCACCCTGAACTCACTGCGGTAGAAGCCCTCCATGCCACCCTGTGGCCGCAGGCCACTGTGGCGAAGGTCGCGCAGACCGGGAACCCGCAGCTCGCCGTCGACGAGGTGGGGCAACAACGACGCCACCATCCAGGCGAGGCCGTAGCGTTTGAGACCGCGCATGCGCAAGTCCAGCACCACCGCGCGAGCCTTCGCCGCGTCCGCGTCCAGCGTCGTCCTCAACTCCTGCAACGACGCGGGGCCCTGCTCTCCCAGGAGGTTGCGCAGGTCGAGCACGAGGACATCCTTCTCCCAGCTCTTGAGCGCGCGAAGCGTGGGGGGCTGGCCCGCGTCAGGACGCTTCTCGGACTCCACCCGCGTGGCCCCGTCTCCCAGGGTCGCGAGCATGCCCTGGACCGCGGCGGCATAGGCCGCCGAGTCCCCCGCCGCCTCCACCTTGGGCAGCGCGGAGAGGAAGGCGGCATCCCACTCGGCGGGCATGGAGAAGGCCCTGGGGTGGCGGAACCGGACGTCGCCCCACAGCTTCACCAATCTCACCCGACGTTCGGCCCGGAGCGTCTCCGGCGACACCGTGACGGGAGCCTGCGCCAGGGCATTCCCCGTGACGAACAGGGCTCCCAGGCTCAACACCGACATCCATCGCAGCCAAGCGCGCTTCATCGTGCCAACCCCCATGTCGCATGGAGCCTGCGAGAGTAGCCCAGTTTCAAGAAGCCTTCGAAGGGATGGCGGCGGCACTTCGACTCCGCAATGGAGTTGGCGGGGAGCCCTGGCCCAACACATCACAAACATCATCGCCATTGAGGTCGTGCGACGCTGACACGGTCAGGGTTAGGCTGGGCGAATGCGCACCGCTCTCCTCGCCCTCCTCCTGTCTTCCATGGCCGCCACCGCGTGTTCCGCCGCGGGGCGCTCCACCCCTCCCACTCCGGAGGACTTCTTCCGCCGCCCGGACCGGGTGCAAATCTTCCTCGCGGACAATGACCAGACGTGGGACATGGGGCCCGCACGCGACGACACCACTCCTCGCAGCGGCTTCTTCCTCCTCCCCAAGGAGGGTCCCGAGCTGAGTTCGAAGCAACGCCGGGCACTGGCGGATCTCTGGGTCTCCGCCAAGGACCCCGCGTCCTATCCTCCGAGGAAGTGTGGGTTCAACCCGGACATCGCCTTCCGCTTCTGGATTGGCAAGACGTGGGCGGACGCGGTGGTCTGCTTCACGTGTCGGGAGATCGCCTTCCATGACGCGAGCGGCAAACCCATCCCCGCTGCCCAGGCAGGCTTCCTGGACGGCTTCCCTGTGATGCAGGAACTCGCGAAGCAGGCGTTTCCCGAGGGAGGCTTCAACCCGGGGTTCTGAATGGCGGCAGTGGACGTGGAGCCCCTTTCGACTGGAGGCAGCCATGGGCGCATTGGATGGGAAGCTCGCAATCATCACGGGTGGCAGCACAGGCATTGGACTGGCCATCGCCGAGCGATATGCCATTGAAGGGGCCGAGGTCGTCATCGCGGGACGGAACAAGGGGCGCATGGACGAAGCCCTCGCGCGAATCGGGCATGGCGCCCGGGGCGTGGTGACGGACGTCGGTGACGAAGCGCAGGTGCAGCGGCTCATCGACTCCGTGCCACGCGTGGACCTGCTGGTGACGTGCGCGGGCGGCGCGGTGTTCGGTCCCGTGGAGACGGTGCCGATGAGCGCCTGGCGGGCCCTCTTCAATGACCGCTTCTTCGGCCAGCTCTCCGCATGTCGCTACGCCGTCCCGAAGATGGCCGAAGGCAGCGCCATCGTGTTGTGCTCGGGCATCGCGGGCCACGCGGCGCTCGCCAACTACGCGGGCGGCGCGGGCCTGTGCGGCGCCATCAACGCCATGGGCCGCTCGCTCGCCATCGAGCTCGCGCCCAAGGGCATCCGGGTAAACGTCCTGTCTCCGGGCCTCACGCGCGACACCGCCATCGACTGGGGCGTGCCCGCCTCGCAGGTGGGCGCGTTCCTGGACACGCTCGCGAGCAACGTCCCGATGAAGCGGCCCGGTGTCCCTCGGGACATGGCCGACGCGGCCTGGTTCCTGGCGACGTGCGCCTACGCCACCG
This sequence comes from Myxococcus sp. CA039A, assembly GCF_013336645.1. Taxonomy (NCBI): domain Bacteria; kingdom Pseudomonadati; phylum Myxococcota; class Myxococcia; order Myxococcales; family Myxococcaceae; genus Myxococcus; species Myxococcus sp. CA039A. Next base: position 39,673 of record NZ_JABUMQ010000021.1, read on the forward strand.
GCATGGTGCTCGACGTGGACGGAGGCTGGACGGCGGTGTGAGCGCCTCGTCGACTTGGGGCGATGTCGCGCGACCCCGCGTGAGCAGCCCCGTTCTTCCTGTCGAGGACCGGAGCGCGGCCGCCGCGCCCTGACAATCCACTCCATGCCAGGCCCCTTCATCGACCTCCACGCCCTGAACCACTCCTCCGACGAGGCCCTCGAGTCGCTGCTGAAGCAGGCTGACTTCAGCCACTTCGAGGCCCACAGGGACCTGCCTTCCCTGCGGGCGCGGCTGCGGCGACTCCAGGGCCGAAGGGGCGTCACGGACCTCCACCGGTGGGTCTCCGAGCGCGTCCTGGATATGGGCGCGCGGCTCGTGGAGACGCCGCACTCCTCGGGCGCCCAGAGTTCCTTCGCGTTGAGCCCTTCCGGAAGGCATCTGGCCGTCGCCAGCCTCCGCGTCGACGCCTGGTTCGGCTTCTTCGGGGGCGACGTGCGCATCTGGGAGTTGGCGACGGGCCGAGTCGTCGCCAGCCACGGCTTCGACAAGGGCGTGGCGAGTCGCAGGGTGTCCTCCTGCATCCAGTGGTCTCCGTCGGGCCAGTGGCTCGGCGTCGTCTTCAATGACGTCGTCATCGGCGCGCTGCGCCCCTTCTCCGAGGGCCCTCCGTCCTTCAAGGTCGACGTCACCCGGCGCTGGGGCTCGCCGGATCCCCGCTACGTCAAGCGCCCCGAGGACGTGAAGAACCTCGGACACCTTCCCGCCTGGTGCTGGTCGCCCGATGAGACGCGCCTGTTCATCTCCACCCCCGGCCCGGAGAACGGACTCGGCTGTATCGTCCCATTCCGGGAAGGTGCTTCGCTCAACGACGACTGCGCGGACGTGCGGTGGTGCCCGCCACCGCCAGTCCCGCCTCGCGACCGCCCGAACCCGGACACGTGGGTTCGCTGGAGCCGCGATGGCTCCCGCGTTCATGGCTACCGTTTTACGCCGGGAGGCGATTGGGACGAGGAGGCCTTCGATTACGTCGGCACGGGCGGCGCGTCGTCCACCGACGTCGCGAGCGGCACGAGCCAGTTCCAGCTCGGAGGCGTGAAACCACCCATCGCGTTTTCACCCGACGGTGCGCGCCTGGTCCATGACGACCAACGGCTCGAGCTCATCGATGGGCACACCGGCGAGCACCTCGCCACGCTCGTCGAACGCATCCCCGGCAAGCAGCCTCATGTCGGTATCAGCGAGGTCGTCTGGTCCTCCGATGGACGACGCCTGGCGGTGCTCATGGATGACTATGTCCATCCCACCGTCTGCATCTTCGAGGACGAAGCCTTCCTGTGTCGGCTGAAGCTCTCCGCGCTCGCTCACCCCAGTGACCAGACCGACACCCACCGTTGGGCCTGGTCCCCCGATGGCACCGTGGCCGCGTGCCTGACCACTGACGGTGGCGTCGAGCTATGGGCCATCGGGCGGAAGCCCCGCCGCCTGCGCCGGCTCACCGCCGTCAAGGGCCTCCAGGGACTGCTCTGGGGAGGCGACGACACGCTCGTGGGCATCGGTCCCTCCGCGCTCGCGTTCTGGAGCGCATCCAACGGAGAGCTGAGGACGCAGGCCTCGTTCGACCTCGAAGCGGGCCGTCTGCCCCCACCCGCGTCCTGGTGTCCCTGGCCAGAGAAGCCAGGGCAGTTCCTCCCGACGGAGCGAGGCTGGGCCTTCACCCACGTGCGGTCGGACGGCACCGTCTCCTGCCCTCCTGGACTGCTCGAGAAGCTTGAACGCCGGCTGATGTTCGCCGTCGCCGGGCAATATGCCTGGCCCTGGAGTTGGGCCCTGGGGACGCGGCACACGCGACTGGAGGACGGCGCCAGGGCACATGCGGTGAAGCACCCGACTCCTCCGCCCGGCGAACTCCCCACCAATCACTACCAGGCCCAGCCCGTCTTCACGCGGGGCCCCGACCTTTGCCGCGACAACCTCACCCCCTATATCGGTCAGGTGATGCTGGTGCGGTTCGGCTACCACGGCCTCGTCACGGACCTCGCGACCCTGTTGGAGGTCACCGGGAAAGGGGTCCGCCTCCGCACCCAGGGCCGCATCGGGCCGGGCCCCGAGGAAGTCCTTCCCTACTCCTCGATTGGTTGGATGGGGCCCGCCGTCCAGCTCGAAGCGCCCGAGTCCCTCGCGGGCGCGCCGGAAGACTCCCGCTAGCGCGAGCCCCGGGTGCGCCACGGACCGACGTGGAAAGAGGCGACGGCGGAGCCGAGGTTTCACTCAACCGTGTGGAGTGACGACCCGTGCCCCGACAGGCCCCGCGAGGAGCGCGATGCCCACGCCGGGCACGAAGGTGGCCACCGGCTCGCTCTTTCCCTTCACCGCCACCGGGGTCGCGGGGGACCAGGTGAAGGTCTCTCCCGCGTTGGCGCGCGTGGTCGCGGACACGAGCAGCGGCGTTCCCACCTGCTTGGTGAGCCCTTCGATGCGGCTGGCCAGGTTCACCGCGTCGCCAATCACCGTGTACTCACGCCGCTGGGTGCTTCCCACGTCCCCCACGACGACGCGGCCAGTGTGGATGCCAATGCCGATGCGCAGCGGCTCCTCGCCCCGCGCCACGCGCTCCTCATTGAGCGCTGTCAGCGCGTCGAGCATCTCCAGCCCGCACGCCACCGCCGCGCGCGCATGCTCCGGGTGGTCCAGAGGCGCGCCGAAGTACGCGAGGATGCCGTCGCCGATGAACTTGTCGAGCGTCCCGCCATGGCGGAACACCACCTCCACCATGCGCGACAGGTACTCGTTGAGCAGCGCCACCACCCGGGGGCTGTCCATCTGCTCGGACATGGAGGTGAAGTCTCGGATGTCGGAGAACAGCAGCGTCACCTCGCGATGCTGGCCATTCGCCAGTCCCGTGCCCCGCTCCGCGATGTGGCGAGCCACCTCGGGGGAGAAGTAGCGCCCCAGCCGCTCGAGCCGGGCCTGCTCGCGGGAGATGCCGTGCAGCAGGCGTTGAATGCGGTGCGTGGCGTAGCCGAGCGTCAGGGCCGTGACGCCGAGGATGACGACGAGCACGGGGGCGAGATTCCACGCGCCAGGCTCGCCCAGCTTCATCAGGGTGACCGTGAAGCCCATGCTCATCACCGCGCAGAGCGCGACGGTGCCCACGTCCAGCGACAGCACCGACAACGCGAGGAGCACGCAATACACCCCGCAGGACATGGGTCCCACGAGGTCGGCGGGCACTCCGGCCTGGAGGGTGACGTACTGCTGGAAGAAGACCATGGGCGCGTCCACCAGCGCCACGGCCATGCCCGCGAACCGGCACCAGCGGGCGACCCCTCCCGCCACCGCCCAGAGCGCACCCGCGAGCACCAGATATCCGCCCAGCGCCACCGGGGACGCGGGCCACGCAAGGCCCACGCTCAGGCAGAGCCAGGCGAGCACACCGACGAAGCGCAGCGCCCCCAGGCGCCGCGCCACCCGAATCTGCTCGTTGACGAGGTTGCGCTCGAAGGCGATAGACAGGTCCGGCTCAGCCGGTTCGGGAAGAGGAGTCACGAGCGTCGGAACCATGTATCGCGCACGCTACCAGAGGCCCTGGCTCACGGGGCGACGGGTGACACTCCCGGTACGGCTCACGACACACAACGACACATCGCTCCCCGTGCTCGATTTCAACGCGAGGCGCGGGACAGCGGCATGGGATGTGTCGCCGACATGTATCACGCTGCATGACAATTCATTGCGGGTCCGGTGTCTGGCGCGCTTCCGACAAACATCACCGTCGACACCGTCGCGCATCATCGAGTCGGGCGATGGTGCGATGCGCCTTTCAACGACGTCTCGACATCACCGCCAGGGTGATCAGCATCGCCACCAATCCCACGCCGATGCCCGCGATGCCACCCAGGGCGGTACAGAGGGAGTTGAGCCCGCCATGGTCGCCGGTCGACAGGCTGTCGAGGTACATGCCGAACACCAATGGAATCGCGAAGCCGAAAAACCCCATGAGGAGCGTCATCCCCGCGACGTAGAAGGTGCGCATGAGTGGAGACGCATGGGTGCCGTTGCCCATGGGCGGGAGCATCAGCAAGGAACGCGCCGCACGTCTCTCGCGGGGGGCATGGCCACCGTTGCGCAGACGCGGGCACGCGCCTGTGCAGCCTGCTGCGCACGGGCGAGAGGCCACCCCGTTCCTTCACCCTTGAGTGGGGCGAGGCCACCCTGATGAGGATGGGAGCCATTTCGGAGGCAGACGGTCCCGGTGTAACGTCGTGGTCAGCATGGACGTCCGAGTCACCTTCACCGAAGAGCCTGCCGCGTGACTCGCGAGGCTTCCGCAAGCACCTCGCGGCGTTCGAGTCGCTGGCTCGTGGTAGGGGCCGTCCTGCTCGGTGGCCCGCTGGCCCATGCGGAGCCACCCGCCGAGGGCGCCCCCGCATCGCGTCCCGCGTTCTCCTCGGACTCCCTCGTGGGCGTGGTGGTGGCCAGCTACACGCTGGACCTGACCTCGCAACAAGAGGGCCGGCTGCAGTTGCTCAAGGCGCGACTGGGTGAACGCGTCACCTCCGGGCAGGTCGTCGCGCAACTGGAGCTGGAGCCCCTCCAACTGGAGACCGCCGCGCGGCAGGCCCAGCTCCAGGCCACCCAGGCCGAGGTGAGCCGCACCGAGCTGCTGTTGCTGCAGGCACAGCAGCGGCTGAAGCGAGAGCAGAGCATCCGCCAGTTCACCGCCGCCGAAGCCGTGGAGACCGCGGAGACCGAAGTGGCCCTGGCGAAGGTGAACGTGGAGCTGGCGCAGGCGCGCGGCGCGGAAGCCAAGGCCCTGCTCGACTCCGCGAGCCGCAATCTGGAGACAGCCCGGATTCGCGCGCCCTTCGCGGGTCGCATCACCGAGCTGTATCAAGTGCCCGGGGGCCTCGTGGGCCGCGCGACGCCCATCCTCCGGCTCGTCAGCGAGGAGCTGAAGTTGCGCTTCGCTGTCCCGGAACACATCGCGCCCACGGTGCGCGCGGGCACGCTCATCCAGGTGCGCCTGCCCGCCCTGAGGGTGACGCTGAAAGCGCAGGTAGAAAGCCTCGCGCCCGAGGTGGACCCGTCCTCGCGGCACCAGAAGGCCGAGGCCCGGCTGCTCATCGACGGCGCGATGCGCGAGCAGCTCGCCACGGGCCTGCTGGCCGAGGTGGAGCTGGCCCCTCCACCGGTCTCCAAGCGCGCGCCCTGAGGGCGTCCGTCAGCCCACGAGCTTCTGCTGCGCGGCGCGGTCCTGCTGCGCGACCAGCTCATGGTAGTGCCCGCGCTGGGCCATCAGCTCGTCATGTGTCCCCTGCTCCACCAGCCGGCCCTGCTCCATGACGAGGATGAGGTCCGCTTCCCGGATGGTGCTCAGCCGGTGGGCAATGACGACGCGCGTGCAGTTCAGCTCCGCGATGGCGTCCTGGACCGCCCGCTCCGTCTTCGTGTCCAGCGCGTTGGTGGCCTCGTCCAGGAGGAGGATGGCCGGGCCATGCACCAGGGAACGTGCCAGCGCGAGCCGCTGTCGCTGCCCACCGGAGAGCGATTGCCCCATGTCACTGAGGACCGTCTCGTACTTCATGGGCATGGCCATGACCTCGTCGTGAATCTGCGCACGACGGGCCGCCTCGAGCACCTTCTCCAGGGGCAACGTGGGGTCGGAGTAGGCGATGTTCTTCCGGATGTCGCCCTGGAAGAGCGCGGGGTTCTGGAGCACCGCGCCCATCTGCCGCCGCACGGCCCTCAGGTCCAACTCCCGCAGGGAGATGCCGTCGTAACGGATGTCACCTTGCGTCGGCAGGTACAGCCCGAGCAACAGGTTGGCCAGCGTGGACTTGCCCGCGCCCGAGCGGCCCACGATTGCCACGAATTGGCCGGGCCGGATGTCCACGCTGACGTCCTGGAGCACCGGCGTGGAGCGACTGCCGTACTGGAAGGACACGTGAGACACCTGGATGCCACCCCGCAGCGTGTGCGAGCGGCGAGGCGTGTCGTCGGTCTGCTCGGGGCGGGCCTGGAGGATGTCGTCCACCCGGTCCAGATAGCTGCCCACCAACTGCAACTGGAACGCGGTGGCCACCAGGCTGGAGATGGGCGTCAGGAAGTTCCCCGCCAGGGCATTGATGGCCAGCATCTCTCCCAGCGAGAGCTGCCGCTGGTCCAGCACCAGCCACGTGCCCACGGCCAGCGTCGCCAGCGGTGAGGCCATGCGCAGCGTGGACGTGAGCGAATCGGTCAGCGCGGACAGCCGCCCCCGGTCCAACGAGACGTTGAGCACGTCGACGTAGAGGTTGGACCAGTGCTGCACGGCCCGGTCCTCCAGGCCCATGGCCTTGAGCGTCTGCATCCCGTTGAACAGCTCCACCTCGTAGTTCTGCGAGCTGGCGTTCACCTCGAGGCTGCGCGACATCAGCTCGCGCTGGCGCTTTCGCGCGAAGAGGAAGACGAGCACCTGCAATAGCGCCAGTCCCAGCACGAGCAAGGCGAGCTGCCAGCTGCCGAAGAACAGCAGCACCAGGTAGACGACGACGAGCGAGCCATCCAGCACCGCGGACAGCGCCCCCGACGTGAGCAGCTCACGCACCGTGGCGTTGCTGTTCAGCCGGCTCATCAGGTCGCCAGTCGAGCGCAGTTGCAGGAAGGAGAACGGCAGCCGCACCAGGTGGTCCAGGAAGCCCACCGTCATCCGTGCATCCAGATACGTGCGCAGGTGCAACAAGAGGTGCGCGCGCACGAGCGAGGAGACGAACTGGAAGACAACCAGCAGCCCCATGCCCCCGGCGAGGATGGCCAGGAGCGTGGTGTCTCCGCTGGGGACCACCCGGTCCACCACCGCGCCGGTGAGCGAGGGCAGCGCGAGCGCGAACAACTGCAAGAGCACCGACATCACCACCACCCGCCGGAGCGTGGTGCCGCGCTCGGTGAGCAGCCGCAGGTAGCGGCGAGGGCCGGGCGCCGTGCCCCCCGTCTCGAAGGTCTCCGACGGCTCGAAGAGCAGCGCGATGCCCGTGAAAGACTTGCGGAACTGCTCCATCGGAACGACGCGGCGGCCGAAGCCGGGGTCCACCAACTCCACGCCCTTGGAGGTCAGCCGCTCGAAGACGACAAAGTGGCGGAACTCCCAGTGGAGGATGGTGGCGGGCTCCAGCAGATGCAGCTCGTCGATGTCCACCCGCGCGGCCCGGCCCACCAGCCCGAAGCGCTGGCCGGCTTCGAGCAGGGCCAGCGCGCTGACGCCTCGCAGCGACAGGCCCGTGGCGGTGTGGACCTCGTCCAGGTCGATGCGTCGACCCCAGTAGCCCAGCACCATGGCCAGACTCGCGGCGCCGCAATCCGTGGCCGTCAGCTGCGCCACGAAGGGGACACGCTTGCGCCGCAGGTGCTCGCCAATGCGGCCCAGCGCGGGGAAGCGGTCGAAGAGAGAGCCTGCCTTGTCGTCTTCTTCAGCCACGCGGTCTTCCGAGGAGCTCGAGCACGGGCAGCAGCGTCAGCCAGCCGTTGCGCGCACGCACGCGCACCCAGGCCACGCCGGGCATGCCGGTGTAATACGAGTAGCTGCGTCCATCGACGTCGAACGTCGCACCCGGCAGCCGGCCCTCCACCGCCACATGCGGGCCTTGCAGCGACAGCGCGTCTCCCAGGCCAGGCCCCAGGTAGCGCCGCACCTCGGCGGGCCCCACCAGCTCGTCGCTGACGGACGTCACCTGGAAGTACTGGTACACGTACGGAAAGCCAGACACCTCCATGCGAATCTGCTGACCGGGCTCCAGCATCGGCCGGTACTGCCCCGGCACGAGCGCGAGCGCGAAGGCCTCCGAGCCGTCCTGGAGGATGGAGGCCACCGCCTGCCCCGCGCTCAGGTACTGGTTCTCCCGCACGCGGACGTCGTAGATGCGACCGCTGACGGAGGCCCGGAGCACGCGCTCCGACAGCCGCGCCTCGCTCGAGTCCACCTGGCTGCGCAGTGCGGAGAGGGCCTGGCGCGAGCTGGCGTCGAGCGGGTTCATCAGGCCCGCGGCCAGCTGCGAGCGGAACTCCTGCGTCATGCGGCTTCGCTCGGCCTCTTCCAGGGGCGAGTGCAGCTCCACCAGCGGCTGGCCCACCTGGACGTACTGCCCGCGCTTCACCAGCACCTTGCTGACCCGCCCCGCGGACGTGACAGTCAAATCCTCCAGGCCCCGGACCTGGATGAGCACGGGCCCCGTCGCGTAGTCGTTGATCTCCACGACGGAGAGGCCCACGCCGAGGATGAGCGCCAGCACCAGGATGAGCCAGTACGTGACGCGCGCCCAGAACGGGTCGACCCGGAGCAGGGTTCCCCGAACCTCGGGGCGTGCGTAGTGGTCGAGCGCTTCCTGTCGGAAGAGGGACGACTGATGCGGTTGCTCACTCATGGATGCAGCCTCGGGCCGACGGCTCGGGACGATAGCGAATGCGCCGGAGCCGACCAACAGGGACGACTGCTTGTTGGCTCACCATCCCGGCCGTGCGCGAGCAGCCTCATGCGATCCCCTTGAGCGGCCTCGCCAGCCGCGAGCGATAGAGCCGGGCCAGGAAGTCGTAGAGGATGAGTTCCTGGGCTCGCTGGTCGCTCGCCAGCAGTCTGTTGACGTGCATGTGCAGGAAGCTCTCGGCCAGTCCCGCCACGGGAAGCGTGAGCTGGCCTTCGCGCTCGGCCGCGTGGAGTTGCTCCGCGAGGGGCCTCAGCAGGGCTCCGCGCCGCGCCAGGATGTCGAGCCCCGCCTTCCACGGGCCCTCGTCCTCCGGAGACGCGTCGAGCATCCGCTCCAGCTCCCGACGCTCCTGTCGGAAGCGCTGGCTGAGCTGGTCCTCGAAGCGCGCGTTGACGCGGAACTCCGCGCCGAACCCCTTGCGGCAGCGACTCGCCACGGCCAGCTTCTGCTCCAGCGACAGGCCAAGCCCTTCCAGCAGCCTGTCCATGCCCAGCAGCGCCAGTCGCCAGCGCAGGCTGGCCCCCTCGTCTCCAGGGTGGGTTTCCAGCAGGGACAACACGGCCTCGCTGTCCGCCGCGAAGAGTTGCTCGGACAGCGAGATTCCCGTGGGGCCACCGTAGCGCTCCACCTCGCGCTCGTATGTGTCGAGCTGGAGCTTCCAGCCTTCGCCCGAGGCCAGCACGTTCGCACACGCCGACTGCAACACGGGCAGCGCCTCCGCGTAGAGCCGCTGCGGAGCGCCATGCAGCCGCAGGCGCAGGTGCCAGTCCGGGTCGCCGTAGCGCAGGAAGAACCAGTGGGAGACAGCGCCCGTCTCGGTGAGCTTCCGGAGAACCGGCGCGAGCGTCAGCGTGAGCAACCGGTCCGCGGTGGCCGTGCCGGTGTAGAGCTTCGCGTAGAGCCATTCGGAGCCGGGCGGAAAGGTGCGTGGCACGGACGCGGTGGCGACGGCGGGCGCGTGGGGCGTTCGAACCAGGGGCTCGCGTCGACGGAACGGGAGCACCACCTCGTGCATGTAGCGTCCGTCCGGTCCGGTGACACAGAGCCCGTCGGGCGTGGGGAACAACTCCTCCAGCGTCACGCCCGAGGGACGATTGCGCGCGAGCTGGACGAACGTGTCCACGCTCAGCACGTTGTCCAGGTCGATGGGGAGCTGGTTGTCGCCATCCTGGAGACAGACCCAGCGCGGCAGTCGGGCCTGCTTCCGGAAGCGCTGGAGTGCCTGGTAGCGCGCGGTGCCCTGCGCCGTGCCCCAGGCCTTGAGTACGTCGGCATTCACCCGCCAGCGCGCGAGCGCCAGCACCACGCGGCCATACGTGACGCGGGGGAGGAACGGAGCCTGCGCCAGCGGCCCCCAGGAGAACGCGAGGCTCTGGACACCCTGCTGCTGGAGCTGCCCCAGGAAGCGATACGCCCCGAGCCCCAGGGAGAAGTAGTTGTGGGCATGGGTCATCCGGGGAATGACTTCCCGCCCCAGCTTGCGGGAGCGGAGCACCAGTCGGCCCTGCTCGACGGAGAGCCACAGGTCCGACAGCTCGAGCCGATGCTCCGGGGGCACACCGGACTGTCCCAGGAAGACGAGGTCATGCTCGCGCAGCGCGGGGCGGCAGATGACATTGCCCATGCGGCCCTGCGGCAGATGCACCACTTCCGCGAAGACGGCCTCGGGCCTCAGTGCCTCCTCGGCGCGCAGGTACTCACGCGTCGCCGTCTCCAGCGCCGGGTCCGCGTGGCAGAACCGCCCGACCATCACCGCGCCCGAGGGACCGGAGAGACTCTCCAGGACGAGCTGGTAGTCCCCGTTGTCCACCTGCTCGGTGCTGGCACCCACCACCGTCGCGACGATGGAGAAGGCCTCCGGCAGCGGCGGCACGTCCCTGGACTCCAGGGCGCGGAGGTCGTCCTCGGTGAGGACCAGCTCCTGGGATTGCTCACGCCAACAGGACTCCAGCCGGGTCAACAGGTGGCGCCAGCGCGCACCGCCAGGAAAGCGCCCGTCGCCATCCTGGAGCGGGAAGGCGAAGCCCTGGAGCAGCGGGCCGGTGCCACTGCTCGTGCCGCCGTCCGCCGCGAAGCCGATGCCGGTCTCCTCGTCGAGTGCCTCCAGCAGCGGCACGGCGCGCGTCTCGTACCGCGCCACGAAGCGTTGCTGGAAGCTCGTTAGGGGCGTGGCCACGCCGCTGTTCACGGAGATGCGGTGGAGCGCCTCGATGGCACCCTGGCACGCCTCCACCACGCGAGGAGAGAGCGTGGCCTCCTCGGCGGGACGGAGCATGTCCACCTGGAAGAGGCGCGGCAGCTCCGCGGGCACGGGCAGTCCTTCGAGCATGCGGGCCACGTCGCGGTAGGCCTCGACGGGAACACCGGGACGCGCGGCATCGATGCGGCTCAGTGCCTCGTGCGCGGCGGCCAGCTTCGTGCGCGTGGGCGTCAGCGCGGACAAGCCCTCGGATGCCTCCAGCAGCGCGGGGATGGGCTCCGGCCCGGTGAGCGGCGGAGCCCAGGTGGGGACGAGTACCTGGGACTCGATGAGCTCCACGATGAAGGCACGGGCGTCTTCCAGTCCGACGTCGGCGTCATCCCGGGTGAGCGCTTCCGCGAGCACTTCCAGGGACGCGCCGCCACGGGCTCGCGCCAGCGTGGAGTCCAGGTACGACGAGGGCTCCACCGCCACCAGATGGTAGGTGCGCTCGCGTCCGGTGTGCCGCATCTCCATGTAACGCAGCCGCCCCGCGGCCAGGTACAGGCTGGAGTTGGGGACGTACGAGAGCTGGTCTCGGACTCCAGGCTCCTGCCGCACCTTCTCCACGAGCGCGCAGACGTAGTCCATGTCCAGGCGGGTGTGGCGACGCAGGTCCTCGCGCGGCGAGAGGCGCAGCCGTGTCGCTGTTCCCGGCCGCCCCATGGAGAGCCCCGCGAACAAACCAAAGGGCGTGCTGCGCCCGGCCATTCGCGCGAAGTACCGCACGAGAGTCCGCTCGACCTTCTTGCCCTGCTCGGAGTCGGCGTTCTCCCGCCAGTAGTGCAGGCTCTCCACCAGCGCGGGAGAGGCGATGAAGAGCGACTCCTGGATGAGCGGGTCATCCACCCACTGGCGCAGCCGTGCACGCAGTCGCGATGTGTCTCGCTGGAGCGCCGCTTCGAGCGCGTCTGGCGCGGCCTCCGGCCCCTCCAGTCCCTCGCTCCACGACGTGAGCGCGTCAAAGGGCAGCAACGGGGTGCGCAGGACGAAGAAGTCCGCGGCGACGAAGGGGGGCGCGCGACCAGAGCGCGTACGCCCCGCTGGGTTCTCACGCGCGTCAGGCGAGGGGGAAGATGGGGGAGGCATGTGAACGGCGGCTGTCGTGTCGGAGAAGAACCCTCGGATTCCCTTATACAGCAACGATGCAGTTATTTCTTGAGGCTGTTGTTTTGCGTGACTTAGGCTTGGATGTCCCGTGCGACCCGTGGGGCGTGCGGTGTGCGACCACTCATCCCGGACCAGGAGCGCCCAGCCATGAGCACCCGACCCTCGAAGAAGCCCACCCTCAAGAAGGAGACGCTGCGCACGCTCGAATCGGCGGAGCTCCCGCGGCTGGATGGCGCGGTGGGCGGCGCGACGCCCGCCCTCGAAATCATCGACATCGACAACAGCCCCTCGAAGACGGTGCAGCCCACCGTGGGGACGCGCACCCGCACGCTGTGAGTCATTGAATCCGACGCCAACGCCGCTTCGTTACCGGTGTTGTCGTTGGAGACAGCGGATACATTCGCGCAAGCCATTGGACGGCGAGCCGCGAAGGTATTCCGGCGGGCAGCTCTCGGGCTGCCCGCTGTGATGACAGTGCAAGGACTGACCTGTCATCCCGCACAACCGCGCCCCGGGGAGATTGGCATCCAGGGCCATCTCAACATCCTTGAGCGCGGCAGCTTGAGTGGAACTACCTCTGAATGTGGAGGTGGGGACCGCCCCAGACCGCCTGTCCCCTCGGGCGTGTCCGTTCGTCGCGCACGGTGTAGCCCTGCGCCCGGGCATCGGCCATGAAGGCTTCGAGGCGCGCCGCCGGGACGCCGCGGGTGCGCACGTCGATGGCCCGCCCCTGGTAGTGCATCGAACCGGGGTTGTGCCTTCCTCCCGTGGTCGAGGTGACGGTGAGGCCGTGCCGTTCCGCGAGCCGAGCCATCCCCTCGAACGCCCGTCCAGTCGTCGGCTGGGTGGTCGTGGCGCGGGTCGTCTTCGGCGAGAAGCTTGAAAGGCCGTTGAGGGCCTCGAAGGTTCGCCGCCCCACCACGCCGTCCACCTTGAGCCCCATCGAGCGCTGGAAGTCGCGAACGGCCTTCTCCGTGGCGCGGCCGAGCTTCCCGTCTGTCTTTCCGGGATTGAATCCCGCGGAGCGCAACCGGTCCTGCAAGGCCCCCACGGTTTCGTTCGACGCGCCCTTGCGGAGCGACCCACTCGTATAGCCGAGCACGCTCGACCGGTCCGCCGCTCGGGCCGAAGCCATCGAGCCTGACCGTGAGAAGCTGCTCTCGGCGGAGTATCCCTTCACGCTCGCCCGGTCCGCCGCTCGAGCCGAAGCCATCGAACCCGACTTCGAGTTCGGGGAACGACTCTCGGCGGAATATCCGCTCACGCTCGCCCGGTCCGCCGCGCGAGCCGAAGCCATCGAACCTGACTTCGAGTTCGAGGCGCGGCTGTCGCCGGAATACCCACTCACGCTCGCCCGGTCCGCCGCGCGCCCGGCGGCCATGCTTCCCGAGCTGCTCCGAGATGAACCCGTTCCACTCACGGACATGAAGTACCCCAATGCGGGAGGAGGTCAGCGGGGAGGCATGCCACCTGCTGTCTCTCTATTCTCCGACTCCCGATGACGAAGTTGCCGCCGAATCGGACTTGCCTCGTTGCGCCTGGAAGTGGCGTCTGTCCACTGCCTCGGCGACCAAAGCCATCCCAAAACATCTGACTTCTCGTGAACGCGAGCCCACGAAAAAGCCCCGGGTCCCATGCCGTGAGCATGGAACACCGGGGCGGTGACACGGGAGCCTCAAAGGCTCCCAGCGAGGACTACTGACCGCCGCGCAGCAGCTGCGACTGCGCGAAGGCGGCGAGCTGCTGGGCGTTGAACTTGCCCTGCGCGATGTCGCCCACGGCGGTGGCCGCATTGCGGACCGTCTCCACGGTGTCCGCCAGCTTGCCCACGTTCTGCGCCTGGCCGATCATGCTGCTCACGCCCGCCAGCGGGCCACCGGCCACCATGGACAGCCCGTTGTCGATGAACTTGTCGGCGAACGGCTTCGCCAGCTGGCCAATGCCGAACGGCAGGGAGTCCAGCGCCTTGCCGACGATGTCCTTGAGAGGACCGGTGATGGCGCTGAGGCCCTTCTCGAGCAGACCGGAAATCTTGCCGAGCGCCTCGGAGACCTTGCCGACGGCGTCGCTGAGCCCCTTGGCCAACCCGCCCAGGCTACTGGCCAGTCCACCCAGCCCCCCCAATGCCTTGCCGAGCCCACCCAGTGCGTTGCTGATGCTGTTCGCGGCCTTGCTCGCCGCGTCGGCGGCCTTGCTCGCCGCGTTGCTCGCGGAGTTGCTCGCGCTGTTCGCACCGCTGCTACCACCCGCGCCACTGGAGCCGCCGACGGACATGGGATTTCCTCGTGAAATGTAGGTTTGCCTGATTATCGGGGACTACCCGGCGGAGTTGCGTCCGGCCCCTCAAAGGCGATCAGGCCCCCGGGGCAGGTTCTTGAGGAGGGCCTGGCTGGTGGCCTCGTCGACCTCGACCCGCGTCTGGTTCTCGTCGCCCCGCAGGGAGGGCTTGTTCTGGGAGGCGGCCTGGGTCGCCTCGAAGCCCGTGGAGTAGGAGGCCGGTGGGCCCAGGCCCAGCTCCCCTCGCGCCGCGCTCTTGAAGAACTCCCCCACCTCCTGGATGGAGGGTGGATCATACCCGGCGGCCCGCAGCGCCTCGTCCGGGACGACCTGCAGCACCGGCTCCTTCTCCGGGTGCTGGGCATAGTCGAGCACCAGCTCCACGTAGGCGGCCAGCTCCATGCCCACCGACTTGGCGATGCGCTGGGTGTCTGGGTCCGCGAGCAGCTCGGCGCGGACATTCTCCACGGGACGCGTGAGGCGGGGCTTCTGCTCGGACATGTCGGACCGGCTCCCTGAGCGGTGAAGTGCGGCCCTGGAGGTTAACCGGACCTGGAAGCAGGCTCCAATCTCTCGACAATTCCAGGGCTTACGCACCCTGGCCCCGGCCCCCGGCGCAATGCGTCTCATGAAAAGAAGCCCCGGCGTCTGCCCTGTCTCCGAGACGACAAAGAATGGCGTCTGCCATCCGCCGCCGCGCCAGGAGTGTCCGCAGGCCAACACTCCTCACGCCCTCCGGGGCACACCCTCAGTGAAGTGTAAAATATAAGGAACTCGGGGATTTCTGGCGCCCTCCCGGGCCTCCGTCATCCCCCGTTCCAGACAGTCATTCACTGCCGAGGGAGCCATTCCATGCACCATGTCTTGAAGTCCGCTGTCTGCCTTACCGCCCTGCTGGCGGCGCCCGCGTGGGCGTTCAAGCCAGAAGCGCCTTCCGCGCCGGGTTCGCTGGCGAGCCAGGCCTTCTTCAAGCCCGAGCTCACCATCCCCAGCGGACAGGTGCCGCTCGAGGAGGCGCTGCCGAAGCTGAGCCGCTCGGGCGCCAGCGCGTGGGATGACTTCTTCGCGCGCAACGGCCGCGGCTTCCAGGTCTACGTCGATGCCCAGACGGGCACGGCCGCGAACCTCATGGGCTCGGTCCCCCTCATCCCGGGCACCGGTGCGGGCAACAAGCTCACGCTGGACTCCGTCCGCAACCAGCTGGGTCGAGCCGTCGCGCGGGTGGACGCGGCCGTCGTCGGGGACCTGGTCCTCCAGTTCATCGAGGCCAACCAGGCCGCCATCGGCGTGGACGTGCTCCAGTTGGGAGAGCCCCGCGTCGAGCAGATCGCCGAGCACCTGTGGCAGGTCTCCATCCCCCAGCAGCTCAAGGGCATCCCGGTCCGCTACGGACGCATGGCGGCCACCATCAGCCACGGCAACCTGGTGCTGCTGGGCACCGAGTCCTGGGCCAACGTGGACATCTCTCCCCTGCCCCTGCTGGCCGCGGACCAGGCCATGGTCGCGGGCTACGAGCGCTTCGGCCTCTATGAGAGCCCCTCCACGCTCTGGAAGGCCCCCACGCTGGAAATCGTCCCCGTGGCCCGCCAGGGCGCGGGCTTCGGCGCGGCCTACGGACACCAGCTCGTGTGGAGCTACGGCTTCCAGCAGCCCGGTGAGCACGAGCGCTGGAAGGTCACGGTGGATGCCACCCGCGGCGAGGTGCTGTCGCTCGAGGACGACAACCACTACTTCGACCAGACCATCAAGGGCGGCGCCTATCTGTTGACCAACACGGACACCTGCACCGCGACGGCGACGTGCGGGGTGAGCTTCGCCAACACGCCCATGCCGTGGGCCGACACCGGCTTCCCGGGGCCGGACGACTACACGGACAGCGCGGGCGTCTTCAACTACACGACGGGCACCACCACCACGACCCTCAACGGCAAGTACATCCGCATCCAGGACAACTGCGGCCCCGTCACCGCCTCCGCCCCGGGCACCATCGACCTGGGCGGCGTCACCGGGCAGCACGACTGCACCACGCCGGGCTTCTCCGCTGGCAACACCTCCGCGTCGCGCAGCTCCTTCTACGAGCTGAACCGGATTGCCCAGATTGCCCGAGGCTGGCTGCCCACCAACGTGTGGCTCAACGGCCAGCTCACCTCCAACATGAACATCGTCAGCACCTGCAACGCGTTCTGGACGGGGTCCACGGTCAACTTCTTCCGCAGCGGCGGCGGGTGCCGGAACACGGGCGAAATCGCCGCCGTGTTCGACCACGAGTGGGGCCATGGCATGGACGACAACGACGTCGCCGGCACGCTGAGCAACTCCAGCGAGGCCTACGCGGACATCGCGGCCATCTACCGCCTGCCGACCTCGTGCGTGGGCCACGGCTTCTTCCAGACCGTCGACCAGGGCTGCGGCATGACGCCGGACGGCACGGGCTACAACGTGAACGAGGCGCAGACGGGAGCGCCCTGGTGCGCCAGCCGCTGCTCGGGCGTGCGTGACGCGGACTGGGCGGCCCAGGTGCCCAACACGCCCGCCACGCCGCAGAACTTCGTCTGTGGTCGGTGCGGCGGCGGCGGTGGCCCCTGCGGCAGGCAGGTCCACTGCGCGGCCTCTCCCGTCCGTCAGGCGGCGTGGGACCTCGTCGCCCGCGACTTGCGCGCGGCCCCCTTCAGCTACGATGCGAACACGGCCAACACCATGGGCAACAAGCTGTTCTACCAGGGCAGCGGCAACATCGGCATCTGGCACGCCTGTGACTGTACGCTCGGCACGTCCAGCGGCTGTGGCGCCACCAACGGCTACATGCAGTGGCTGGCGGCGGACGATGACAACGGCAACCTCATCGACGGCACGCCGCACATGACGGCCATCTATGCCGCCTTCGCTCGCCACAACATCGCCTGCTCCTCGCCGGCCCGCATCAACGCGGGTTGCGCGGGTGGACCCACGGCGGCGCCCGCGCTCACCGTGACGCCGGGCGTTGGCCAGGCGAACCTGTCCTGGAGCGCGGTGGCCGGAGCCACCGAGTACTGGGTGATGAAGTCGGACGGCTTCGCCGCGTGCAACTACGGCAAGGCGAAGGTCGCCACCGTCACTGGCACCACGTACACGGACACGGAGGTGATGGCGGGACGCTCGCACTGCTACTCCATCGTCCCGGCCAGCAGCAACGCCTGCTACGCGCCCGCGAGCACCTGCACCTGCACCACGCCGACCTGATTCATCCGGTGAGTCCCGGCGCGGCCCACTCAAGGCCGCGCCGGGGTTTCAGGCCCGGCCTACGGGTTGTAGACGAACGTCACCGTGGAGTTGCACGGCTGGGTGTTGTTCACGATGTCCGCCAGGGTGATGTCGCCGAAGGGGCTGACAGTCGACTTGGGGAAGCCCGTGCCGCCCCAGGGCGCGCCCGAGTTGAACTGGGTGAAGCCGCCCGTCGGCGTGTAGATGGGATAGGTGGACGGGTCCGTCGGGTTGGGGTTGGAGAAGATGGTCATGTTGGCGGCACAGTCCGCGGGCGCACCGAGCGGGAACTCGACGCCGACTTCCTGGTCCACGTTCGGACGGTTGTTGTAGAGGACGACGAACGGGATGGCCGGCGTCACCGTGTCCGTGAAGGGGACGAAGGTGTTGCCCGCGTTCTGCATCGCGAGGTTGAGCTTGATGTCGTAGCAGTACGCGGGGAAGCCCACGAACTCGACGATGGTGCAGGCGGGGTTGGTGAACTCCAGGTCGATGTTCCAGGTGCCGAGGCCGCCGTTGGAGGGGACGACCGAGCTGGGCGTGGACGCCGGCCCGCCGATGAGCGTGAAGGTGCTGCCAGCGCTGTTCGGGCGGAAGTTGGCGCGCTGCTCCACCCAGCGGTTGATGGTCGCATCGAAGCGCCACCCAGCCGCGCGGCAGGTGCCATTGAGCACACAGGGAGGCATGCGGCCTCCGGCGGCCTGCGGAACGCGGAGGGTGACCTCGGCGGTCCGGTCCTTGCCGAGGTTCACCGGCTGGCCGTCGAGCGTCGTCGCGCCGATGAAGAAGGCGCCCACGGACTCGAGCGCGACCTGCCTGCCGCCCTGGTTCACCGCCGTGAAGTCACCCGGCATGCCGCGCGGACCGTAGGTGGCGGCGGAGACGAGCACCGTGCCCGTCACCGGCTGGCCCGCGGCGTTGAACAGGGAGCCCGCGGGGATGACCACGGACAGGTCACCGGCCTCGATGGTGATGGCCTGCGTCGCGCTGAACTGCCGGATGGGCGCGCGCGGCAGGACGTGGGTGTTGTTGAGCAGGCCCGCGCTCAGGTAGTCGGTCATCGGCGCGAAGCCCGACTTGCTCACGCTGATGATGTAGCCCGTCGTGCTGTTGACGGACACGAAGTACTTGCCGGCCGTGTCGGTGGTCCGGTTGATGCCGTTGATGACCACCGTGGCGCCGGCAATCGGCTGACCGCTGGGGTCGAGCACGGTGCCGGTGAAGGTCGCCAGGCCCTGCGACACCGTCCCCTCGAGGACCTCCTCGGGAGCCGTCTCCGTGGGACCTACCGCGGGACCGTCGAGGCACCCGAACGAAAGCACCGCGGGAGCCAGGACTGAGAGACACCACTTCTTCATCGTCGTCATGACAGGTTCTCCTCGGCTGCGTTTGCTGCGGCCAGCGCCAGGACTGGCGCCGACCGGCACGGCGAGGACACGGTAGTGAAACCGTGAAGAACCACACACTGCGGGTATGCCCAAAAGGACAAGCAAGTGTCGGGTGGCTGACGGTGCATCGTGGATTGCCCGTACAACCGAGACTTGATGGCGCAGGGCGGCAATGCGGAAGAGCAGGTCATCGCCCCATGCGAACCGTCATCCGCGACCTCGCGTGACGCCACCCAAAAACGGAAACGGGCCGGAGAGCGGGCACCTTCGCCGGGCGCACCATCGTTTTCGAGGGCGCCATCGGCATCCGAGTACCCGGAGATGGCTCCGTGTACATCATCGATTCGTCGCGCGGCCTGCTCATCCTGAACGAGCTCTAGCCAGACATCCGGGGAGGCGCGGCCAGGAATGGCCCCGTGCAGGCGGAGAGCGAAGGCGGGCAGCAAGCCGCCCCTCGCTCACGGCTCATCCTCGACAGGGCGCTCGGGGGTCAGCTTCCACAGCTGCCCCGAGTCATTGCAGCTTGTCTTGGCGAGGATGGGGATGTTGTTGGCCCTGCTGTCATTGACGATGTCGAGCGACAGCGCGTCGCCCTGCGCCTGGGTCGTCAGCCTGTAGATGCCGTTGGGCTCCGGAGTCAGCTTCCATCGCTGCTCCGGAACAGCCGCCGATTTGACGAGGAGGGGGCGATTGCCGGCGGTGTTGGCCAGGGACAGGCTGGTCCCACGCCACTGGGTCGTCAGTCGGTAGAAGCCGTTGGCCTCCGGAGTCAGTTTCCACAGCTGCCCCGTGTATCTGGCCGTCGTGGCGAGGATGGGGGTGTTGTTGGCCTTGCCGTCCCCGATGATGTCCAGCGACATGCCATCGCCCTGCCACAGGGTCGTCAACCGGTAGTAGCAGCGGGCATCGACGGGGGCGGACACCGGCGGAGGAGTGGAGGTCGTGGGCGGGGTGGGTGCCGTGGTCGTGGGCAGTTGCCACACC
>NZ_JABUMQ010000220.1:0-18944 GCF_013336645.1 Myxococcus sp. CA039A
CGCGCCAAGTCTGTTGATTTACAGATTTAATCCGGCGGGTGTTGACAGCATTACAGCCAAGCAGGCACAAATTGACCGACACTTCCTTTCCTCCCTCGGAAGATCCATTTTCCGACCCGTCGAAGCTGATTTACAACGCAGCAAGCCAAGGAGTCGAGATGACCGCGGATGCCCCCTCCTCGAAGACCCCGGCCTTCAGCGCTGGCGTGGCCGTCAAGGGGCCGTGGCACCCCGATTACGCCGAGGTCCTCACCCCGGCCGCCCTCGATTTCGTCGCCCGCCTCGCCCGCGCCTTCGGCGAACGCCGTGAAGCCCTCCTGGAGCGCCGCAAGACGGTCCAGGCGTCCTGGCGCAAGGGCGAGCGTCCCCACTTCCTGCCGGAAACGAAGGCCATCCGGGACGGCCACTGGACGGTGGCTCCCCTGCCTCCGGACCTCCAGGACCGCCGCGTCGAAATCACCGGCCCCGTGGACCGGAAGATGATCATCAACGCGCTCAACTCCGGCGCGAACGTCTTCATGGCGGACTTCGAGGACGCCAACAGCCCCACCTGGGACAACGTCGTCCGCGGCCAGCTCAACCTCCGCGACGCCGTCCGCCGCCGCATCTCCTTCACCGCCGACGGCGGCAAGCACTACGCCCTCAACGAGAAGCCCGCCGTCCTCTTCGTGCGTCCTCGCGGCTGGCACCTGCCCGAGCGCCACGTCGAAATCGACGGCAAGCCCATCTCCGGCTCCCTCTTCGACTTCGGCCTCTTCTTCTTCCACAACGTCCGCGAGCAGCTCGCGCGGAACACCGGCCCCTACTTCTACCTGCCGAAGATGCAGAGCCACCTGGAGGCCCGCCTCTGGAACGACGTGTTCCTGCTCGCCCAGGACACCCTCGGAATCCCCCGCGGCACCATCAAGGCCACCGTCCTCATCGAAACGCTCCCCGCCGCCTTCGAGATGGACGAAATCCTCCACGAGCTGCGCGAGCACTCCGCCGGCCTCAACTGCGGCCGCTGGGACTACATCTTCAGCTTCATCAAGACGCTCCAGTCCGACACCAGCGTCGTCCTCCCGGACCGCGGCCAGGTCACCATGGACAAGGCGTTCCTCAACGCCTACTCCCAACTGCTCATCCAGACCTGCCACCGCCGCAACGTCCACGCCATGGGCGGCATGGCCGCGTTCATCCCCATCAAGGGTGACGCCGCCGCCAACGAGGCCGTCCTCGAGAAGGTCCGCGCCGACAAGCTGCGCGAGGTGAAGAACGGCCACGACGGGACGTGGGTCGCCCACCCCGGCCTCGTCGCCCTCGCGCGCGACATCTTCGACGCGAACATGAAGGGCGAAAACCAGCTCTCCAACAAGCGCGAGGACGTCCGCATCACCGAGGCCGACCTGCTCAAGGTCCCCTCCGGCACGCGCACCGAAGAGGGCCTGCGCCACAACCTCCGCGTCGGCATCCAATACACCGCCGCCTGGCTGGGCGGCCTGGGCTGCGTGCCCCTCTACAACCTGATGGAGGACGCGGCCACCGCCGAAATCTCCCGCGCCCAGGTCTGGCAGTGGATTCACCACGGCGCCCCGCTCGACGACGGCCGCAAGGTGACCACCGCGCTGTTCCAGACGCTGCTCGCCGAGGAGATGGCCGAGCTGGAGCGCGAAGGCGTCCAGCAGCGCTACGGCGCCGACCACGTGACGCGCGCCCGCGAACTCTTCGAGCGCCTGTCCACCGCCTCCACCTTCGAGGACTTCCTCACCCTGCCCGCCTACGCGGCGCTGGATGCCACTCGCTGAAACCTTTCGTTCTTCTTCAACCCTTCACCGCCGCACCGAGGAGCCTGCGATGTACGACGCCACCACGACGACCCCGGATGCCACTCCCCACGCCAAGCTCCACGCTCGACGCTTCGAGGGCATCACCCGCAACTACACCGACAAGGACGTGCTGAAGCTGCGTGGCACCCTGCCCATCAGCTACACGCTGGCGGAAGTCGGCGCGAAGCGGCTGTGGGAGCTGCTCCACACCGAGGACTACATCAACGCGCTCGGCTCGCTCACCGGCAACCAGGCCGTGCAGATGGTCCGCGCGGGCCTGAAGGCCATCTACCTCTCCGGCTGGCAGGTCGCCGCCGACGCCAACTCCGCCGGGCAGATGTACCCGGACCAGAGCCTCTACCCGGTGGACAGCGTCCCCACCGTGGTGAAGAAGATCAACAACGCCCTGCGCCGCGCGGACCAGATCGACCACGCCGAGGGCAAGAGCGACCGCTACTGGTTCGCCCCCATCATCGCCGACGCCGAGGCCGGCTTCGGCGGCCCGCTCAACGCCTTCGAGCTGATGAAGAGCATGATTGAAGCCGGCGCCGCGGGCGTCCACTTCGAGGACCAGCTCGCCAGCGAGAAGAAGTGCGGCCACATGGGCGGCAAGGTCCTGGTGCCCACCAACCACTTCATCCGCACCCTCACCGCCGCGCGCCTCGCCGCCGACGTCATGGGCGTGCCCACCCTGCTCGTCGCCCGCACGGACGCCGACAGCGCTAAGCTGCTGATGAGCGACTCGGACGAGTACGACCACGCCTTCATCGACCGCAAGAACGGCCGCACCTCCGAGGGCTTCTACCGCCTCAACGGCGGCCTCGACTGCGCCATCGCCCGCGGCCTCGCCTACGCGCCCTTCGCGGACCTGGTGTGGTGCGAGACCAGCACCCCGGACCTCGCCCAGGCCAAGAAGTTCGCCGAGTCCATCCGCGCGAAGTTCCCCAACAAGATGCTGGCCTACAACTGCTCGCCGTCCTTCAACTGGAAGAAGAACCTGGACGACGCCACCATCGCCAAGTTCCAGCGTGAGCTGGGCGCCATGGGTTACAAGTTCCAGTTCGTCACCCTGGCCGGCTTCCACGCGCTGAACCACTCGATGTACGAGCTGGCCCGCAAGTACAAGGACCGCGGCATGGCGGCCTACAGCGAGTTCCAGCAGGGCGAGTTCGGCTCGGAGAAGGACGGCTACACCGCCACGCGTCACCAGCGCGAGGTCGGCACCGGCTACTTCGACCAGGTCGCCGAGGTCATCTCCGGCGGCTCCGCCAGCACCCTGGCCCTGCACGAGTCCACCGAGGCCCACCAGTTCTAATCGGGCGCCTTTTTCGCTGATCCATCCGAAGGCCGTGGACCTGGGGCACCCTGCCCGTAAGTCCGCGGCCTTCGGTCGTTTTTCTGGCCAGCGGGCAGGCTCCGCGCGCCTGGACGCAACTTCCCGGGGCTTCGGGCGATAATGTGTGCAGACCTCCGAGAATCGCGCTTCGTGCGCCCTCGGTTTGCCAAGGAGCCCACCATGAGCCGCATCAACAACCTCACCGGTCCTCGGGTCCAGGTCCCCACGCCGCAGGCCAACGCCGCGGCCTCGCGCGCGGGCTTCGGCGCGGTGATGCAGCAGCACAACAACAACATGATGTCGGCGGCGAACCGCCCGGGTGATCCGCTGATGTCCACGGGCGGTCTCGTGGTGCAGTCGGCGCTCAACTCCGTGGGCGGCTCCTCGCACGGCGGGCTGCTGAACTCCTACCTGTCGGCCGTGGGCCGTCCCCCCGTCGCCAAGGACGCCAGCTCCGCGGACGGCGCGCAGGCCGCGTCCACGCCGGCGGCGGGCTCCAAGGAGGCGGAGGAGCAGAAGGTGATGATGGAGTTGGCGGAGCTGTCCGCCGCGACGCTGAGCAACTCCATCTTCCACATGGGCAACCGCACGAAGGTGTCGCTGGATTAGTCGCTAGCGCTTCTTCGTCGTCTTGCGCTCGGCGCGCTTGAGGTACTCGGCGCGCTGGCCCTGCTGGAGGTCCCCGGCGCCATCATACGGATGGCCCACCTCCGTGCGCTGACCGCCGTCCTGCCCCGTGATGTCGTTGAGGAACTCGGCGCGCCCCTCGGCGGGCACCCGGTCTCCATCCGCCTCCGGGTCCTTCTGCTTCTCGGGGTCCAGGGGGATTCCGAGCGGCGTCTGGAGATACTCCTTCGGGTCCATGGGGTCGCTCCTTCGAGGGTGCACTCAGCCCGTGACTCGAAGGTGGGGACGACGGGACGCTTCGCGCAGCCAGAGAGCCAGCGAGCAGCCCCCCGTCACCTCAGTTGAGGTACTTCGGGCGAGGAGGCGTCGCGGGCTGCTGACGCATCATCTCCAGGCCCTGGCGCGTGAGGATGAAGCGCACCACGCCGGAGCCGCGCTCCGTCTCGATGTCCGCCTCGAAGGCAGGACCGGCGATGCCGCCGAGCGCCACGTCCTTGCGCAGGTTGCGCACCTTGCCGCTCAGCATGTCCCCGGCGACGTCCTTCGCGCCCTCGCCTCGCTCGTGCAGTTCGTACGCCGTCTGGTGCAGCGTCATGGCGAGCGAGGGCGTCAGCGGCTGGGAGCTGAAGAGGACGGAGATGAGCAACCAGTAGGGAGGGGTCTCGTCGGAGGACATCGCGCACCCATCCTAAGCGCCTGAGCGCTCGCGGGCCCGAGGAAGTGACGCGGGCAAGGGACGCTAGCCCGCCCGGGGCCTTCGTCGCGAGGCGATGCCCTCCGCCAGCGCCACCTGCTGCTTCCAGTGGCCATACAGCCGGCCCTGGGAGGCGAGCGTGTCCAGCTTGCGCTGCGTCTCCTCATCCACCCGCCCTGGCGCGGCGTCGCGATAGGGCGTGCCGGGCAGCGGCATGAAGGTGTGTCCGTGGACGCGCGCGCCCAGCTTCCCCAGCTTTTCCATCAGGGAGACCGTGGCCTCCACGTCCTCGGGCGTCTCGCCGGGGAGGCCGAGGATGAAGTCCACGTTGGGCACGAAGCCGCCCTCCACCGCGAGCCACGTGGCGCGCACCACCGTCTCCACGTCATGGCCGCGGCGCGTGGCCTGGAGGATGCGCTCGGAGCCGGACTGCCCTCCGATGATGAGGTTGTCGTTGTGGACGTAGCGCTTGAGGACCGCGAGCGCCTCCGGTGTGATGTGCTCGGGACGGACCTCCGAGGGGAAGGTGCCGTAGTACACCCGCCCATCGGGAGCCATGGCCTCGCGCACGGCGGCGAGCAGCTCCTCCACGGCGGCCAGGTTCATCGTCTCGTCGGCGGTGCCGTAGGACATGGACGTGGGCGTGATGAAGCGGATGTCCCGCCGCCCCGAGCGCCGCAGCTCGCGGGCCCAGTGCGCGATGTTGGCCACGGAGCGATGGCGGAAGCGCGCCTTGCTCATGAAGGGCGTCTGGCAGAAGCGGCACGCGTAGATGCAGCCGCGCGTAATCTCGATGGCGCCAAACATGGCGTGACGGGCCGCGAAGGGAGGGAAGTCGTCGAGCTTCACGCCCTCGCCCCGGCCGTGCTGCACCAGCTTGCCGTCCTTCAGGTGGGCCACGCCGTGCGTGTCACGCGGGTCTTCTCCGCGCTGCACGCGCCCGAGCAGCTCGCGCAGCGAGTACTCGCCTTCCCCAATCGCGATGAGGTCGAAGCCGGCCTGGAGCGTCTGGACGGGCTCGGCCGTCGCGTGGACTCCGCCCGCGATGCAGAGGACGGAGCGGCCCTCCAGTCGCTCGCGCACCCACGCGAGTTCCTCCGCGGAGACGGCGAAGCTGGCGGAGTAGAAGGACCACGCGGCCACCACGGTGTCGCCCGCGTCGGCGCGCTCCTTCACGGTGGAGAGCAGGGTCTCCCTGTCGCGAGGGAAGAACAGCTTCACGTCCGCGAGCGCGGGGTCGGATTCGACGGCGCCCGCCAGCACGGTGAAGGCGTACTTGCCCGGGTACTGATAGCTGAGGACGAGCGAGATGGGACGGTGCGGCACCATGAGCGTCCACCATGATGCCACATGGCCCCAGCCGCGAGGACTCCGAGAGAGCAGGCGACTCAGCGCGCGGAGGGCGCGGGCCGGACGAGGTCGAGCACCTTGCCGGTGAACTCGGAGAACTCCAGGGCCTCGTCGGGAACGCGCTCATCGGAGTCCGACATGCGCACGGCCACGAGGTCGTACTTCGGCAGCACGAGGACACGCTGTCCGCCCTGGCCAATCGCCGCGAAGCCGCTGGGCGGGCCCTCCACGTTCTGTTTGAAGTTGTAGGGAGCGGACTTCTCCATGAAGTCAGTGAGCAGGGAGGCGTCTCCCAGCTTCTCCACGAACGTGGCCAGGAACACGCCCTGCGGAACGGGGCGGTCCGCGAGGTCCCGCAGCCGGGCCAGCGGCGCCTCGGGGAAGCCGTTGCGCCGAGCCTGCTCCAGCATGTCCGTACCGAGCGTGACGGACATGCCCTGCTCGTAGAGGAGCCACCAGAGCAGTCCCGCAGTGGGCGTGTGCGGCTGAGAGGGAGCACCGCCCAACGCCTGGATGTACGACGCGCTCAGGACACGCTGGCCCTTCCACGTGCCGCCCTGGAGCAGCATCTGCCCCACCTTGGCGAAATCCACGGGATGGAGCTGCAGGCCCGCCATGCCCACGGGGTTGCCCGACGGGTCCTTGTCCCAGCGGAAGTCGCGGATGCCGAGCGGAGTGAAGAGCTTCCGCGCGAGATACACATCCATCTTCTCGCCCGACGCGCGCTCCACGATGCCCGCGACGAGATTGGTGGCCTTGTTGTTGTACGCGTGCTTGCTGCCGGGCTCGTCCACCACCTCGGAGTCCAGCGCGTAGCGCACGAAGTCCTTGGACTCGTAGATGTCGAAGGCGGTGCGATTCGAGGCAAGCCCCGACGTGTGATTGAGCAGGTGCTTCAGCGTCACCTTGCCCTTGAGGCCGTCCTTCCACTCGGGGAAGAAGGTGGAGACCGGGGTGTCCACGGACGGAATCTTCCCCTCGTCTATGAGCAGGCCGATGGCCAGCGCCACCATGCCCTTGGTGGCGGACATGGCCTCGATGCGATGCGTCTCGCCGCCGAAGTACCACTCCCCCACCAGCTTGCCGTGACGCAGCAGCACGAGTCCTGCGGAGCCCGACTTCTCGGCGGCCTTCAGCAGCTCCGCCAACGCGGGTTCGGACAGTCCCGCTTCGCGCGGAGAGCTTCGCTCCAGTCCAGCGCCCACGCCCCAGGCGTGCCGAGCCTCCAGCGCGTTCTTCCGGGCGCGCTCCACCAACGCGTCGTAACCCGGCAGTGTGCGCAGCGAGGCCAGCGCCTTGGCGTGAAGCAGGCCCGCCGGGTCGGCCAGTCCCTTGTCGAGCGCCCGCTCCAACCAGGTCATGGCCATGGCCGTATCGCCCGAAGCAGCGGCCATGCCCGCGGCGGCGCGAGCCACCTCCTCGAACTGGTGTCCCGCGTCCCAAACCTGTCGCAGCTCGGCGTGCCCCTTCGCCGCGTCCCCCTCGTGCTGGGCCATCCAGGCCCGCGTCATCGCGGCGCTGGCCTCTGGAGAAGACACCGTCGAGGCGGCAACGGTCGACGGAGGAGAGGCCGGCTGGGAGTGGGCGCAAGCCAGCAGCGCGCAGAGCGGCAGGAACAGGGCACGTCGTGACACGAAGGACTCCAGGAGAGCGACGGGGGTGTGGGGTACCGCGACAACCAGGTGCCTGGCTGGCGAGAGAACGCTTCGCCTTCCGTCGCATTTCATTACGCCGTGTAAAGGGACACACGGACGTGTCCCCTGGCGCGCGCCCCCTCGGCCGTGTTCCTGGAGGACGTCAGCCGACGGAGGACGCGAGAAGTTCCCACGCGGCGCGTACGTGTCGCTCCTGCGTCATCGAAGCCCCGATGGCCATCCGCAGCACATAGCGAGCAGGCGCCCCCTCCACCGCATGCAGCACGGTGTGTGAGAGGAACATCTTGCCCGAGGCATTCACCCGCTCCAGCAGCTCCCGGTTGCGTGCGTCCGTGGCCTGAGGAGGCTCGCCAGGCAGCGGCTTCAAGCGGAAGCACACCAGTGACAGGGAGCGGGGCACGGCCACCTCGAAGCGCTCGTCCTCGGACACCCACGACTCGAAGCGCTCCCCCAGCCGCACGTGCTCACGGATGTGGGCCCGCAGGCCCTTCGCGCCATAGTGACGCAGCACGAACCACAGCTTCAGCGCACGGAAGCGGCGCCCCAGCGGCACCTGCCAGTCGCGGTAGTCGATGACGGCGCCGCTCGCGCTCGCGGCGTTGCGCAGGTACTCGGGCGTCACGCTGAGCGCATCGAGCAGCGCCTTCCTGTCGCGCGTGTAGAAGGCGTTGCAGTCGAAGTTGGTGAGCAGCCACTTGTGCGGATTGAACGCGAGCGAGTCCACCCCGGACATGCCATCGAGCAGGTCCCGGTGCTCGGGGCACACCAGCGCCGCGCCCGCCCAGGCCGCGTCGACATGCAGCCAACCGCCCGACGCACGCATGGGCGTGCGGGCCATCACCTCGCCCACCGCGCGAACCGGGTCCGCGGCGCCCGACGACGTGCTCCCCACGGTGGCGCACACGAAGAAGGGCACGCGCCCCGCATCGAGGTCCTCGCGGATGGCGCGCTCCAGCAGTTCCGGCCGCATCCCGTAGCGGGCACTCGTCTCGATGAGCCGCACATGCGTCGTGTCCTCGGCGCCATGGGCCACTCCGCACAACATGGCCGCCTTGAGCACGGAGGAGTGCGCCTGCGTGGACGCATAGGCCACCCACTCGGAATCAGCGGGAGCACCGTGACGACGGGCGCGCTCGCGAGCGGCCACCATGGCGACGAGCGTGGCCTCGCTCGCGGTGCCCTGGATGACGCTGCCCCCGGTGGCGGAGGTGGAACGGAAGTCCTCGAGCAGGCCCGTCAGCTCCGCGAGCCAGTCGAGCACGCGCGTCTCCAGCTCCGTCGCGGCGGGACTGGTGGACCAGAGCATTCCCTGCACACCCAGGCCCGCGGACAGCAGCTCTCCGAGTACGGCGGGCCCGGAGGCATTCGCCGGGAAGTACGCGAAGAAGGACGGTGACTGCCAATGCGTGAGCCCCGGCAGGATGATGTCCTCCAGGTCCTTGAAGATGCCTTCCCAGCCGGCCTCACCCGCGAGCCCCTCCTCGGGAGGATGCTCGGGCAGCTTCGATGCGACGCCACCAGGCGCCACCTGGGAGCGCACCGGGAAGGACTCCAGCCGCGCCTGATAGTCGGCAATCCAGTCCACCATCCGGTGACCGAGCTTCCGGAACTCCTCCGGGCTCAGGTGGGGCACGCCTCCATCACCGCCAGTCGAGTCATCGCGCATGCGCGGTTCCTGACACGGGCCCCGTGAAGCTTCAAGCGACGCACAGCGCCATCCTTTCAGGAAATGCACTTATTCACGTTTTCCCAACATTGATATGGGAAGAGTCATGGTTTGCTCGGGGCATGACTCCAGACACCACGAGACGTGCTCCGATGTTTCGAGGGCTCGGCCTGTACGGCGTGCTCGCGCTGACCTTCGCCGCGCTGTGCTGGCCCACACAGGCCCACGCGCAGGCGTGGTCCCTGACGAGCGCACAGCGGCAGGCGTTCCTCCAGTACTACGCGCCCGTCATCCTCAAGCGCGGCAACGGGAACGATGGGCGGCACGGCTATGACTGGGTGACGAACTTCGACTTCGACCGGGATGGGAACTTCTCGAACAACAAACTGAACTGGAAGCAGATCCCCCAGTACGTCGACGCGTCTCGTACAGGCCCCAGCGCCTATGACGGTTGGCGCATCCGGCCGACGCTGTACACGTCGCTCATCGAGTTCATGGACGGAGGCAAGAACCTCGTCCTCATCTACCACGTGTATCACGCGCTCGATAAGAACGCGGCCGGGGACTACCAGCTCCACGACTGGGAGCGGGTGGAGTTGCTCATCCAGAACGTGGTGGGCAACCCGGGCAGTGGTGAGTCCGTTGCTTACGGAGTGGTGACGCAGCACAAGCGCAACGTCGTGCGCCGGGCGGGGCACGTGGACCTGAACCTCATGCAGACGGCCACGGGCAAGCACCTGCTCATCTGGCAGGCGGAGTGGTCCGACAAGCTGGCGGCGGCGCATGGGCAGGAGCTGCGCTTCTGCACGGACCCCTATTCGTTCTTCGCGGGCCGAATGGCGAGCGCGGGCAAGGCGGAGGCCGGGGTCAACAACGATGGTAGGAAGAACGTGCACTACGCCTTCGTGCCGGAGGGCTCGGCGGACGCGGTGGCGGCGTTCGGCGCGCGGGCGCTCACGTATGCGACGGCGGACGCGCTGGCGAGCCGCTACGACAACGGGAAGACCGTCACCTGGCCCAACGTGAAGCGAATCACGTATGAGCTTCAGGACCTCGCGGACATCCTGCCCACGCACTGGCAATACGGCGGCTACACGACGCACTGGAAGGACACGTCCCCCATCGACTTCTGGCTGGAGAGCGCCATCGTCAACGAGGCGGGACAGGCGGAGGTGAGCGCGGGGATGCAGCGCTTCTTCCCGCAGACGCGAGACATCGAGAACGAGGATGACCGCGAGGGCTACATCGCGAAGAAGTGGCTGCTGGGCACGTTCGAGCTGAACGACAGCGCGTCCGACTTCGGCGGGGGTGGCTCGAACGCGTTCCACGACAATGCCTATGCCAGCAGCGTGGCGGACTCTCGCGGCCAGACTCGGGCGAGCGCGAGCGGCTACGGCACGTCACCGGGTTCCTTCTGGTGGCAGCACGACTACTTCGTGCACACGGGCTTCACGGACTCGAAGGATGGCGTGGAGCATGGCTTCTGGCTGCCGGGCGCGTGGTACTCGCCGACGAGCGGTGGCTTCGACGGACGCTGGGTCCAGCTTTTCGAAGACAGGCCCGGCCTGGAATCAGGGCAGCGCTGAGCCGAGCCACTTCACTCGGCCACGACACCCCGCCGCACCAGCTCGCGGAAGAAGCGCGCGGCCGGGTCGGCGTGGGTGCGCTCGTGCCAGCACATCGAGATTCTGACGGAATGTGAGGGATGCGGCGCGTCGACCGGATGCACCGTGAGACGCGCGCCGTGCTCGTGTACGAGCGACTCTGGCAACGTCGCGACCAGGTCGGTCGCGGCGACGACCGCCGCCGCCGCCGTGAACGTGGGCACCGTCATGACGACCTCCCGCGGGATGCCCGCACGTGCGTAGGCGGCTCCAACGGCGTCACCGAAGCCCTTTCCCGGCACCATCTCCACGCGGACATGCCGGAGTCCCCCCAGCGCCCGTGCCGACTGGCGCTTGCCCAGCACCGGGTGCCCTCGGCGAGCCACGAGCACGGTGCGCTCCGTCAACAACGGCTCGAAGTGCAGACCCGCCCCCTGTCCCGCCACGCCCAGGTGCAAATCCACCTGCCCCGACCCCAGGTCCCCCAGCGAGACGAGGGAATCGATACCGACCACGCTCAGGCGCGCGTTCGGTAGCTCCTTGCGCATCAGCGCCGCGATTCGCGGCACCCACGTGAGCTGTCCCGCATCGGCGATGGCCAGGGTGAAGGTCTGCTTGCACCGCAGCGGCTCGAAAGGGACTTCATGGAGCGCGAGCTCCATCTCTCGAAGCCCACGGCCAATGGCGGGGGCCAGCGCGAGCGCTCTCGGCGTGGGGACGATGCCACGTCCCTTCCGCGTCACGAGTGGGTCCCCGAGCAGGGCGCGGAGCCGGGCCAGACTGTTGCTGATGGCCGACGGCGTGACATGGAGCCGCTCGGACGCGCGCACCACGCTGCGCTCGGTGAGCACGGTGTGGAGGACCAGGAGGAGATTGAGGTCGATGGCCCCTATCTGAATGCTCATGGCTCGTGAGGTTACTGCTCACGAATCATCACGGCCAGGAAGGTCTCACCGGCCGCATATTGGGCGCATGCACAGACTGCTCGGCTGGCTCGTCACCGGCACGCTCATCGCGTGCCACACGTCTCCACCTGTCCTTCCCCAGCGCACGCCCATGCCCACCACCCACCAGGCCCCCGTCCTCGACTCCTTCATCTCCTACCGAGAGGAGGGCACCGGCTCGCCCATCGTGTTCCTCCACGGCAACCCCACGTCTTCGTACGTGTGGCGCAACGTGACTCCACAGCTCGCCGACCGGGGCCGCTGCCTCGCGCCCGACCTCATCGGGATGGGGAGCTCTGGCAAGCCCGACATCGCCTATCGCTTCGCGGACCACACGCGGTACCTCGACGCCTGGTTCGACGCGCTCGACCTGCGCGACGTCGTGCTCGTCGGCTACGACTGGGGCGGAGTGCTCGCCCTGGACTGGGCCTCGCGACATCCGGACCGCGTGCGCGGCGTCGTGGTCTTCGAGACATTCTTCCGGTCGATGAACTGGAGCGACTCGACGCCACAGGGTGAGCAACTGTTCCGCGCGCTGCGTACGCCCGGCGTCGGCGAGAAGATGGTGCTGGAGCAGAACGAGTTCCTCGCACGCTCCCTCGCCAATGGCGTCAAGACGGGCCTCACCGAGAGCGCCCGCGAGGCCTACTACGCCCCCTACCCCAATGCCGCGTCACGGCGCCCCATGCTTCAGTGGCCGCGTGAGCTTCCCATCGAAGGAGAACCCGCCGATGTCATCGCCGTCATCGAGCGCTATGACGCGTGGCTTGCCCATCCCTCCGTGAAGCCCGCACTCCTCCTGACGTTCGGGGACACCGGCCTGAGCGCGCCGAAAGTCATCGAGTGGGTACGCAAGTCCCTCCCGGGCCTCGAAATCGTTCCGCTCCCCCCGGCGGGACACCACGCGCCGGAGGACGCGCCCGACGACATCGCCCGCGCGCTCCGAAGCTGGCTCGACCGTCACGGCTGGTGAGCCCCATCGCGACGTGTGACTCGACTTGCACGCCAGCACCTCGAATGCTGGCGTACACACGCCGCTTCAGCGCAGGTCGAGCAGTCCCGCGTCGGTGACCTTCTCGAGGTTCGTCAACCAAGCCGACTCGTCCGTGTCGTTGTCGTAGACCGTGATGACACCGCCTCTCGCGTACAAGAGGAGCGTTCGCCCGTCCTCGCTGATGTCGTGCACCCCCTCCATACCTTGAGCCTTCAGCTCACGGACCTCATCCCCGTCGAGCGAGTACTCATACAGTTGGGAAACGCCGGTGGAGAAGTAGTTGCTCTCGATGAAGTACGCCGTCCTGCGCCGCGCGCTCGCCGCCGCGATTCCGAAGCCGCTGCAGTACGTCTCATGGGTCCGCCAGACCTTCTCCTGACCGGTGCGCAGGTCGAGGCGACGATAGGTGGCCGAGTCCGCACCTTCGCAGTTCATACCCTCGTCCTGCGTCCCCTCTCGGTAGAAGATCATCGAGTCCCCGAGCACCACGGGTGTCAGCAGGCCCTTCCGCTTCTGTTTCATGGGGGAGCCCAGCTTCCAGGGCTTCGTGCCCGTGGGGTCCAGCGTGGCGACCCGGACTCCGCCACGCTCGTGCCTCACCACGGTGCGCGACTCCCCCAGGACCAGGTCATTGCTCGCGGTGTCCGTCACATGCGCGGGCAACACGCGAACGCCCTCCGGCTTGGGCCCGAAGCTCCAACTCCACCAGTCCGCGGTGGTCAAGGTCCCGTTGGCGACGAGCACACGAGAGCCGTCTGCCGTGAACAACTCGGGACGCTGCGAGTGCTGGACCTGATTGCTGGTCCACTGCGCCGGGACTCCGGGGGTGATGGCCACGACGCCCTCCAGGTC
This sequence comes from Myxococcus sp. CA039A, assembly GCF_013336645.1. Taxonomy (NCBI): domain Bacteria; kingdom Pseudomonadati; phylum Myxococcota; class Myxococcia; order Myxococcales; family Myxococcaceae; genus Myxococcus; species Myxococcus sp. CA039A. Next base: position 13,528 of record NZ_JABUMQ010000220.1, read on the forward strand.
CCCCATCACGAGCAGGTTGCCCTCCTTGGCGCGACCCGCTTTGTCGGTGGGCACCTCGACCTTCCGACCCGACAGCGTCATGCTCACCAGTCGAGTCGTACCGATATCCCCGCTGACCGAAACACCCATCGCCCAGCGTCCCGTGGGTGGATGCACGGCGAGGTACCAGAACGAGCACGGCTCGGTCTCCCGAAACAACTTGCCCTTGTCGGGCCCGGCCAGCATCCGGTGTTCCTCGACCTGTTCGCAGTCCGCGAGGGTTCGGGAGCCCTGCGAATCGATAGAGAGGACCTTCCCAGGGACCAGGGCAATCAGTGGCACCGGGGACACGGTGGCATCGGGAGACACAGGAGTTTCGGCCCACGCCGTCGCGGACGTGGCCAGCAGTGCGGAGAGCACCGTGCCGCGCAAGATGTCGTGCATGCGCCTGATGACGGACGCACCTGCGCTGTATTCACCATGCGTGTGATTGTTCCACCGGAGCGGTCGCGCGCCCCGGGGTTCAGCGCACGCCGCGCGGCCCCTTCGGCGCCCGGGGTCGCCGCGCACCGGGCAGGTCCGCGAACAACCGGTCCGCGAGTTCCTTCAGGGCCAGCGGGTCATCGCCACCGAGCCGCAGCGTCAGCCGCGCGGGGTTCTCATCGAACTGGGCATGCACACAGAGCGGCCCCGCCTGCAAACAGGCCACGCGGCCCAGCAATGGCAGGACAGGCACGAACCCGGCGCTTCGCAGCAGCGCCACGGCCCGCGGCAACACCCCGCTTCCCTCGCAGCCCTGGGTCACCACTTCGTGGTGCGCACGGCAGCTCAGCTCGAAGTGACTGAACACGCTCGTGGTAATGCGTTCGCCGAAGGTCTCGTGGGACTCGACGGGCAATTGCAAGTCGAGCGAAACACCCTGCTCCAGCATCACGAGCGGCACGTCATCATCCTCGGCGCGCCGCAGGTCGAGGTGGTGGCCATACAACGCCACCTGCGACTCGTCGGTTTCGAGGGCCACGGGGAAGAATCGGCTCAACAGCGCGTCGTCGTCCTCACCGAGCCGCTCGGCGATGGCGGAGAAGCGGTGGTCCTGCGTGGCGCCAAATGGGCAGTAGTCGTTGCTGCTGCCTCCCATCCGCCGCAGGAACTCCACATAGCACTCAGGCAGGGTGACGCCCCGGTCCGTGGCCAGGGTCGCGATGGCGGCGTCCGGCACCCCCTCCAGCCGGGACAGGAACACCGGGTCGCGCTGCCGGATGAACTCGAACACCAGGGGCCAATCCATGAGAGGGTTTCTCCTGAGCAGCACGCCAACCGGACACGGAGCAACGGCTTCAGGCTTCGCTCGCCACGGCGACGTCCTGCTCCAACGCCTCCCGGACCTCCTGGAGCGCCCCCAGCGCGGTCTTCAGTGACGCCACGGACACCCGGCCTCCCACCTTGTTCGCCCAGGCCAGTTGACGCGCCTCCACCTCGCGCAGCCGCTCGCGCCCCTTCGTCGTCAGGGCGATGAGCTTGGCCCGGCGGTGGTGCGGGTTGTCCTGGTACTCGACCAGCCCGTCGGCCTCCAGCGCGTCCGCCGTCTGCTGCACGCTCTGCCGGGTCAATCCAATGGTGCGCGCCACGTTCGCCACCGGCGTCGGCTCATGGTCCACCACACCCAGCACCTGCCAACGCGCGCTCGTCAGCCCCGACGGCTCGGAGAGGCGCTCACCCGCCGCGAGCAGCAGGCCGTTGTTCCGGAAGATTTCGAGCACCAGGTCCGTGAACGTCGACCCGGCCGTCGTGTATTTCGCCATGGACAGAAGGCTGTCTGATTGACAGATGACTGTCAATCAACCGCGTCTCCCGCGCTTCCGAAACTCCCGTGAATTTCTGGAGGCCCGTGACGTCCCAGGAGCGCACCCACGCCTCCAGGAGCCCGTGATGCTTCGTGCCCTCGCCGGACTTCTTCCCCTGTGTCTGCTCGCCACCGCCTGCGGAACCTCGGCTCGACAGCAGGCGCTGCTGGAGCGCCGGGAGGCCATCCGCGCTTCCAATGACGCCTTCGCCGCCGAGGAGTTCGCCCACTACCGGGGCAAGAGCGGCTTCCAGGAGACCCGCTGGGGCATGTCCCCCGACGAGGTCCGCGCGCTCCATCCCGAGGCCCGGACGACGTCGTCCCAGGGCGACCTTCGCGTCACCACCCGCGTCACGGACCGCCTGGCGACGGTGGACTTCAGATTCACGCTGAACAAGCTCGCCACCGTGTCGCTGCGCTTCGACACCGACGCGCCCCTGCGCGAGGACTTCGGTGCGCTCTCGGAGCTGCTGAGCATGAAGTATGGCGCGCCCACCTCGCGTCGGGACACGGCCGAGGACGCGGACGAGCGCCTGCGCATGGCGGAGTCCTACAACCTGAGCCTGGGCGAGGGCACGAGTTTCTCCCGGACCACCGGGGACGACCACGCCTACGAGGAGCGGCGTCGCATCGAGGCGCTCGCGGCCAGGACGGACTACCAGTTGGAGAAGACGTGGAAGGACTCGGAGACGAAGCTCCAGCTCTCCGGTTGGCAGCAGCCCGACTCCAAGCGGCTCACCCTGGATTATGTGAGCCGCTACCTCGAGCCCCACCTGAGCAAGCGCTCCGAGACCCAGGACCTGGACCTGGAGCTCAAGCGCGCGCAGGCCCAGGAGCTGTGAGCGCGGACCCAGGACTCGGGAGCTTCAGCGGCGAGCCCCCGAGTCCGCGTCGATGAGCACAGCGTCCCAGCGCGAGCCTCAAGAGCGCCGGCGACGCACCCAGGCCAGGCCCATCAACCCCAGGAGCGCGAGCCCCGCGAGCGGCCCGCCAGCGCTGTTGCAGCCTGCGGCCTCCCCGTCCGTGCCATCGGGAGTCACACCCGTGGGAGGCAGCACTCCGCCGGGTCCCTCCTCCGGCAACGTGCCCGCATCGCTCCCAGGCGGAGTGCCCGCGTCCGTGGGCTCCTCCGGTTCCGGGTCGACCGGCGGACCCGCGTCCACCGTGGGCGTGCCCGCGTCCGTCGGGGGAGGAGGGCCCGCGTCCACCGTGGGCGTCCCCGCATCCGCGGGAGGAGGTGTGCCCGCATCCGGCGTGGGCGTGGGCGTCGCATCCAGCACGTCCGCCAGCGTCGTCGCCTGGATGAAACCGTCGTGGTACAGCACGCCCACCGGCTTCACCGTGTCGCTGCGATACAGGCCCAGCTTCAGATAGTTGTTCTGGCCCGCGTACATCGTCACGGCGCTCTTCTTCGCCAACACCTTCTCCTTGTTGTGCCAGAGCTCCACGAAGCCCGTGCTCGCCTTGGAGGACCACTTCACGTGCAGGATGAACTCGTGCCACACGCCGCGCTGGAGCTTGCCGCGCCATGGAATGGTGGAGTCGTAGTTGAGCGCCATGCGAATCTCCTCGCCGCGCACGTAGAACTCCAGCGGCGGTGAGCCGCAGCACCCGTCATGGTGCCACTGCGTGAAGAGCTGCCACGTGTCCACGCTGGGGAAGTCCGCCGCGAACATCACCTTCCAGCGGTAGAAATACTCGGAGCCCTCCTTCTCCTTGCCCTGGTACACCAGCTCATTGCGATTGCCGCTGGAGTTGATGGGGTCGTCGCCCTGCTTCACGGTGACCTTGAGCGCGTACTTGCCCTCCGCCACCGGGTTCGTCACCACCAACAACCGGTCCGAGCTCACCACCTGCTCGCTCGAGTATTGCGAGCGGTTGCCCGTCTCGAAGTCACCGCGCCACACGACTCCGGCGAACGCCAGACTGGGGAGCATCCACATCGCAAGCATTCCAGGAACAAAGACTCTCAATGGCACGTGTCCTTGCGAAGGTTTGAAAGCCAACGGTCGACACACGGTAGCCGAAACCATTCCACGCTTCATTCCCCCCACCGTTTCTTCCCACTCGCCTGACAACAGGGCGAGCGTCCAGTCAGGGGGTTGGACGTTTGATATATGTTTCACCCCGCGCGAGCCCGTGCGTGGGCCACGCGTGCCTGCCAGGGCGGATAGTTCACCTAATGACTCAGCGCGTCACGCGAGGAAACAAGCGAGGGTGAGCTGACCGCCGGCAGGTGGTGTGGTGTATGGTCCCCACCCCTTCCGGCGCCCATTCCAGGGGCGTCCCGGGTGCACCCATGCTTGTCCTGCGTGACGTCCAGAAGACCGACCTGGCCGGCCTCAAGCGGCTCGCCGCCGTGCTCAACACGGTGAACCTGCCGAACAACGAGGAGACGCTCGAGAACATCATCGACAAGTCGGTGAAGAGCTTCGCCGGGAAGGTGAAGAACCCCTTCGAGCGGGAGTACCTCTTCGTCCTCGAGGACGTGCGCAACGGGCTCATCATCGGCACGTCGATGATCATCGCCCAGCACGGCACGTACGAGGCGCCGCACATCTATTACGAGGTGAGCGAGCGGGAGCACTACTCCGCCTCCCTGGAGCGGCACCTGCGGCACAAGGTGCTGTCCATCGCCTACAACTACGAGGGCCCCACCGAAATCGGCGGCCTCGTGGTGGACCCGCCGTACCGGGCCACGCCGGACAAGCCCGGCAAGCAGCTGTCCTACGTGCGCTTCCTCTTCCTCGCCATGCACCGCCGGCTGTTCCGCCCGCGCGTGCTGGCGGAGCTGCTCCCGCCCCTGCTCCCCGACGGGCGGAGCCTCTTGTGGGAGGCGTGCGGCAAGAAGTTCACCGGCCTGACGTACCTGGAGGCGGACCGCCTCAGCCGGCAGAACAAGGAGTTCATCAAGGAGCTGTTCCCCGCGTCGGACATCTACGCGTCGCTCTTCCCGGACCGCGTGCAGAAGGTGCTGGGCGAGGTGGGGCCGCAGACGCGCGGCGTGCAGCGCATGCTGGAGCGCATCGGCTTCCGGTACGTGGAGCGCATCGACCCGTTCGACGGCGGACCGCACTTCGAGGCCAACACCTCCGACGTGTCGCTGGTGCGCAAGTACCGCACGGTGAAGCTCGCGGACGAGGACTTCGAGATGGAGGGGGACGACATCCTCGTCGCCTACGAGCGCGAGTCCGGTCGCAACCGCTTCCGCTCGGTGCGCTGCCAGGCCCGGCTCGACAACACGGTGGCCTACCTGCCCGCCCGCGCCAAGGAAATCCTCGGCGCCGACGCGGGCGCGAAGCTGTCCATCATCCCCTTCGAATAACCCGCGCCCGGCTCACGGTCGGCGCACCACCCGGTGCGCCCCGCGCAAGAGCGCCAACCACCGCGCACCAGCCTCCAGCGCCGGGCCGCGCGCCTCCGCGAGCGCCAGCGCCAGGTGCGTGTCCGCGCGGACGTCATCCAACGACGTGGGGTCCAAATCCAGCGTACCCCCGCCCACCAGCGCCACGCGCACCCAGGCGTGCGGCCGGGCCGGCCCTCCGTCCACCACCAGCAGTCCGTGCACCAGGGCCACCTTCACACCCTTCTCCCG
>NZ_JABUMQ010000221.1:0-18933 GCF_013336645.1 Myxococcus sp. CA039A
TGGGGCGGGTGTCGCGTAGACCTCGGGACGCCAGATGCCGTCGCGGGCCAGGCGCACGCGCTCACGCAGCTCCGGCAACAGCTCCGGGTCCATGGGAGCGAGGCGCTGGGCAGGGGCCGCCACGAGCGGCTCGAAGACCTGCACTTCCTCCAGCCACCACGCCACGGTGCCGCGACAGGACGCACCCGGGGGCCACCACCAGGCGTCACGTCCAAAGGCGCGGGAGTCGTTGCCCACGGTGGACACCTCCGCGAGCCGGGCCATGGCGACATACGCGCCAGCGGGCAGCACGTCGCGGGTGGGGCATTCCAGGCCGTGTGCCCCGCGCAGCCACTCCACGGCCTCCTCGTCGTACTCACGGGTGGCGTAGAGGGCGAGCCAGCAGCCGAGCACGGCCTCGGGAGGGTGGAGCGGGTGGCGTCGCTCGGGGACACCGGGACGCGCGGGCTCCACGTCGTGGACGAAGACGCTCCACATGCCGTGGTGCGTGAGCGCCCACGTCCACGGCCGGCTCAAGGGCAGGTGGAACACTCCCATCCCCTTGCGCGTGTAGCGATAGGCGCCGGCGAGTGGGATGGAACTCATGGGGCCGCACCCTACACGACCGACCCGACATGATGCGCGGGCAGGAGGGCTCTCCGGACGGCCCGCCGCCGAGACGAAGACACCCGCCAGCCACGACGGCCAGCGGGTGCCGGTGCTTCACCTCACTTCGTGGCCGAGGCGCGACGCGGCGCTTCCAGCTCGCGCTGCATGGTGTCGTCGCCCACGAGCAGCCCGTCGGCGAACATGGTCCGCTCGTTGGGGCTCAGCGACTCCAGCTCCTCGGCCGTGCCCAGCTTGAGGTTGTAGACCTTGCCGTCGTACGGCACGCGCTCGGTGGCGGTGATGGTCGCCGTGCCCGTCTGCGTGCGCACGGTGTCCTTCACCTGGACCTTCTCCGCCGCGACCACCAGGCCCGAGGACAGCAGCACCGGGTGCTTCTCCGTCAGCCGCACGTCGTGGCCCTGGTCATCGCGCAGCCGGACCAGCGGCTTGGGCTCACGCCCGAAGATGAAGTCCTGCACGGTGAGCACCCGGCCGGCCGCGTTCGCGCGCACCTTGTCACCCACGCGCAGCGTCTCGATGGGCGCCAGCTTCCCGTCCGCCATCGTGATGCGCGTGCCCTCCGCCAGGCAGCTGTTGAGGACGTTGAGGTTGAAGGGGTTGGCGGGCAGCGCCGTGCTCGTGAAGGTCACGATGCGCGGAATCGCCGGGCCGCCACACGTCGACAACCCGTAGAGCGTCATGGACAGCACCACCGGCTCGTTCACGATGCGCTCCATGGTGCAGCCCGCGCCGCCGGACGCCGTGGTGTTCTGCGAGACGTTGACCAGCTGCTGAATCGTGCTGGTCCTCGCGCCCACCGGGAAGGCGTCCGAGAGGTCCGCCAACGTCGTACACGTGCCGCCCGACTCCGTCTTGATGAGGCGAAGCCGCGTCGTCGTCGCGCCGTTCTTCATCGCCTGGATGGTGCAGTCCGCCGTCGCCGAGGCCCCCGCGTCGAAGGTGCCCTGCAGGGGAATGTAGATGTTGGTGAAGTCGAAGGCGGTGCCCGGCTTGAAGGGGAAGTAGGCGGTGGGGTCGCCCGTCCAGGGGGCCCCCGTCTTGCGCAGCGCGAGCCCCGTGGACTGGGCCGGGAAGGGCGCCAGGGTGCCGCCGGCGTTGGCCACCATCGCGTAGTCGCAGTCCGCCCCGCCGCGAAGCTGGCAGGTGGTGAGGTTGATGTCCGGCCGAGGCCCCGGGCCCGCGAAGTGTGGATGGACCAGCGTGAAGGTCTGGGGCGTGGCCACCAGCGACGTCTCCAGGCTGGCGAACGAGACGTGCTCCTCACCCGTCTTGTCGTTGTGCGCCACCATCATCGACTCGATGATGACCTTGCGGTTGGCCTCCATCGACGGAGTCACGGACACGGTGGTGTCGTCGAACGTCCTGCCGTCGTTGTGCTCCTCGTTCGCGCTCGTCGACAGCACCGTCCGCTTCTTGCCCGCCAGGTCACTTTCATACGCGGTGACGTCCGTGAAGACGTGGGTCGAACCACCCGCGCAGGTGGCGTAGGGGCGAATCTGGAGCGTGGGCCGAGGGGCCTGGGCCTGGGCGTTGTCGGCCTGCTGGGCGCCCTTGCCTCCGGCGGTGCGCGAGTCCTCCACGTGGAGGAAGTGGTCGCAGTTCCATTCGGTGGGCTTCGGCTGCGGACCTCCGCGCACGGCCTTCGCCCGGGCGACGTCCAGCGTCTTCAGGGCGCGCGAGAAGTCCTTGGGAGGCGTCTGCTGTGCCACGAGCCCCTTGGCTCCCGCGGCACCTTGCGCGGCGACAGCCTCCTGGAGCCGGTGCTTCGCGTACTCGTAGTGGTCGTCGTTCGCCAGGTCCAGTTCGACGAAGTCCTCGTGCGGCGTGCGCTTCTCGAAGTGCGCGACGACGGCCTCACGTTGCTCTTCGACAGTCTTGGGCTTGGGTTGAGGTTTGATAACCCAGGGACACCCGGGTAGCAAAGACAGGCATGTAGCGAGAATGGCGAGACGGGTCGCACGACGACCGTGAGTAAAATTCATGACTCCCCCTCTGAGCAGGCCCTCGGTGAGCCCGGATAAGTACTGTCATACGCTCCGTGTTGAAAAGTCAACGTCTGACATATGGCATTGTGTATCGGTCAGGGACGACCCATCCCGTCGCATCGTGATGTCCGCTTCCAATGTGAAGGATTGTCTCGTCGAGCGTAGAGGGCCGGGCGCCCCGTGTTTTCAGGGGTGCTTCAGGGACAGGCTCACGCGCACATTGACTCCGTGCGCCGCATGAGGGACGGGGTGAGGCCATGGCGCTGCAGAAGGTCCCTGTCCCCCACGAGGTCGCCGGAGAGCGGCTGGATCGGTTCATCTCCAAGCACGTCCCCGGCTTCTCGCTGGAGCGTGCCCGGGCCCTCATCGAGGCGGGTGGGGTGCGCATCCGGGGCAAGAAGTGTCAGCCCACGCGGAAGCTGTGGGGTGGAGAGGAGCTCGAAATCGAGCGGCCGGAGCCGCGCGCCTCGCCGCGTTCCTCCGTGGAAGGGCCCACGCTGACGGTGCTCCACGACGACGCGGCGCTGGTCATCGTGGACAAGCCGCCGGGCCTCGTCGTGGAGCCGGAGGGGCGAGCGGCCTCCGTCATCGACCTGCTCGCCGCGCAGCGCCCTCCCTTCGACGTGGAGGGCCAGGCGCTGCCGGGCGTGGTGCACCGCCTGGACCGTGAGACGAGCGGCTGTCTGGCCTTCGCCCGCACGGACCCGGCGGCGGCGGCGCTCCTGCTCGCCTTCCAGGAGAAGCAGGTGGACAAGCGCTACTGGACGCTCGTGCTGGGCCAGCCTCCGGAGCACGGACGCCTGGAGGGGCCCTATGCGCGCAATCCCCAGGACCCGCGCCGCTTCACCACGAAGGTGCCCTCCGCGCGGCGGGCGGCGCTGTCGTTCGAGGTGCGCGAGCGGCTGGACGGAGCGGCGCTGCTGGAGGTGGACCTGGACACGGGGCGCACGCACCAGATTCGCGTGCAGCTCTCCGAGGCGGGCTTCCCGGTGCTCGGCGATACGCTCTACGGGACGGAGGCCGCGCGCGAGCATCCCGCAGCGAAGGCGCTGGGGCGTCAGGCACTCCATGCGTTCAGCCTGGAGCTGCCGAGTCTCTTGACGGGTCAGCCCGTGCGAGTCCAGGCGGAGCTGCCCGAGGACTTCCAGCGCGCGCTGGCCCTGCTGCGCCGCTGAGCGCGGGCGCGGGGCCGGACTCCACTCGAAGGCGTGGAGTCCGGCGGACGGCGAACTACTTCGGGTCCACCACGAGGACCATCCAGCGGTCCGTGGAGTGGTCGATGCGCACGTTGGCGGCACCGGCCTCCTGGAGCTGCTGCACGATGCTCTCCAGGAAGGTCAGGTGCTCCTTGGGCGCGTCCACGAAGACGTTCTTCGAGCCGGTGCCCTTGGCCTTGGGCTTCTTCGCGGGGGCGGCGCCGTTGAGCGCCTCCGGCGTCGCGGCGGCCTTGAGCTGGGCGGCGGCGTCCTCCACCACGGTCTCCGGCGCGCTCTCGACCTCGACCTCAGGCTCCTCCGCGACCGGAGTGGAAGCGACCTCCTCCTCGGCCTCCGCGCGCAGCTGGTTGAAGGTCTTCAGGTTGATGGTCGCCCCGAACTTCGTCTTGAAGGACTCCAGCGCATCCTTGCTGCTGATGTCCGGTTGCTGGCGGAAGAGGGTGAGCAGGAACGCGTGGCGCTCCTGGGTCTGCTCCTGGGAAGTCCTCGGCATAATCAAAACTCCTTCAACCCTTGGAAATGAAAGGCGGCGCAACCTAGCCGACGCTGTCCCGGGAGGAAAGGTGGTCGGGTGGACGCGGGGGCGGTGACTCTCCTGGTCCCTCGGCGGGCGAGACGGCCCGTGTGCCTGCCAGCCCTGGGCGCCAGCAGGGCGCTTCGTGTCCACCCTGGAGCCTCATGGAGACCGCTGCCGAGACGAACGTGCCCTCCCGTGAGTCCGCCACGTGGGTGGACATCTCCGTGCCCCTGCGGGACGGGATGGTGCACTGGCCGGACAACCCGGAGGTCCGCATCACCCGGGTGCAGGCCCTGGAGCGTGGAGACGACGCCACCGTCTCCCACCTGTCCCTGGGGGCGCACACCGGCACGCACGTCGATGCGCCCGCGCACTTCGTCCAGGGCGCGGAGGGCGTGGACGCGCTGGCCTTCGACAGCCTCCTCGGTGTGGCCCGGGTGCTGGAGATTCGAGACCCCCGCGCCATCCGCGTGGATGAGCTGAAGGCGCACGCGGTCCAGCCCGGAGAGCGCGTCCTCTTCAAGACGGCCAACTCCTCGCGGGGCTGGGCCGCGCAGCGATTCCTGCCGGACTTCGTGTACCTGTCCCTGGAAGGCGCGCGCTACCTGGCGGAGCGGAGTGTTCGCACGGTGGGCATCGACTACCTCTCCATCGGCAGTCCGGAAGAGGGCGTGCCCACCCACCAGGCACTGCTGGGCGCGGGGGTCTGCATCATCGAGGGGTTGGACCTGTCCTCGGTGAGCGCGGGCACGTACGACCTCGTCTGCCTGCCTCTGCGAATCGCGGGAGGCGACGGCGCCCCGGCGCGCGCCATCCTCCGGCGGCGCTGAGGCTCGGGCCCCACGGGCTTCAGGGGCTCGTCGCGCGGCGCTTGCGGCGCAGGTAGAAGGCGGCGCCGAGCACCGCCGGGAAGAGCAGCGCGCCGCCCAACATCATCAGTCGTTGGCGCTTGCCCAGCGCCTGTTGGGCTTGCTGGGCGCGGACCTTCTCGAAGTCCGGCTCGGGACAGGAGTGCCCGAAGGACCACCAGGGCTCGTCGATGGCGGCGCCCACTTTCAGGTACGTCTGCCACAGCCGCTGGACGCGTTCTGGCTCGCTGCTGGAGACGTAGCGCGCAGCGTGGCAGAGCATCATCGCGTACGCCTGGCTGCGCGGAGGAAGGAGCGCCGCGCCCCGCTGGGCGAGGTCCGCCGCCGTGGAGCGATAGTGGAAGCGCCACGGATACGGGGGCGCATGCGATTGCACACGCTGCTGCTCCGGCACTCCGAGGAGCGGTGTTCCGGACAGGGCCTCCCGGGACTGCTCCGCCCCGGCTGAGAGCTCTTCTTGTTCCTCGTAGGTGCCCAGGTCGTAGTTTCCATCCACCCAGCCCCAGTCCGGGGCGACCTCCGTGCCCAACATCTCCAGGCCCAGGCCGCGAGCGAGCTTCGCCGCCGTGAACAGCGCCTCCGCCTGAGTCACGGCGTCGTGGGCCTGGGTGCTCTGCTTCAGCGCGTCGGCGTACTGGCGCGCGGGCCCTTCCCACTGCGTGCCCTGGAAGTGCTCCAGCGCTTCATCGGCGCGCCCGGTGCGCAGCAGGCGCCGCGCGAGCAGCAGGCGCAGCCGCTGAGACAGGTCCGCCCCTTCGCCGACGTCATCGTCGTACCAGAGTTGCCCCACCTCGGGCTTGCAGCGCTCCTCCCCGGAGGGCGGGTGGGCCGCGACGAAGCGCTGGAGTTCGTCCACGGACAGCACCCGCTCCGTCACATAGGCCAGGTCTGGCCAGGAGCAGCTCGCCAGCATCCGCTCGGCGGCCTGGAAGAAGTCACCTCGCGCGAGCGCGAGCACCCCGCGCTCTCCCTCCACGCGGCAGAGGGGACGGCGCGGCACCATTCCCTCGCCCACCCAGTCCTCCGACGCCGGGAGCCCGCGCGCGGCCTCCGACAGATAGACCTCCGCGGACGACGGGTCTCCCCGGCGCAGCGCCAGCTTGCCCTTCACCCACGCCGCCAGCGGGGTCTGCCCGTGCTGGGCGAAACGCTCGGCCAGGTCGAACCGACCCGCGCGCCAGGCTCCCGCCGCCAACCGGTCCGCTCCCGCCAGCCCCTGCACCGACGCGAGCGCTTCCAGCACGGCGGCGAGGCCACCGCCCGATGGGTCCTCGGACCAGTACCACTCCTGGCCACGCGTCCACACGAAGGTGGTCATGAGCCGCTGCGCCAGCGGGTCCTTCAGCGCGGCGTGGAGCCGGGCCTCATCGCGGGCGAGCGCGCGTGCGACCATGAGCAGCGAGGTCACCGCGCCTCCGCTCCCATGAGCGGCCTGCTCCGCGTACAGCCGGATGGCGCCAGCATCGTCTCCCGCCCGGAGCAGGCCGCGCGCCTGCTCGCCCAGGCTGGCGACCGCGAGGCCCAGCGGGTCGTCGAAGCCCTCGCGCGCGAGTTGCCGCGTGCGCTCGAAGCCGTGCTGCGCGTCCTGCTCGAAGCCCGCGCCCGCGTTGCGGCCCAGCATGAAGGCGGCGAAGGTGGAGTAGTGGCGGCGCTCCCCGGCCGGCAGCGCGAGCACGTCGTTGAAGCGGGCGCGCGCCGTCTGCGCATCTCCGCTTGTGAAGGCCCTGGCGCCCGCCTCGTACAGCTCCGTCTCCCGTGCCCCGCCGCCTGTGCGTGCATCGACGGGCTCGTCTCCACCCTCCATCACCCGGAACGACTCCAGGGGCTTGGGAGCCAGTCGTGTGGCCTCGAGCGAGAAGGCGCCGTCTGGCAGCTCGCCGAGGGTGCCCGCGCGGTCCACGAGGAGTCGATGGGGAAAGTCGGGTCCGCAGGCATCGGCCGAGCGCACCGGCGCGAGCAGCATGAGGACGAGCAGGGAGGCCAGCAGACTACGGAGCCACAAGTGACACCTCGGTTCCCCGCACGAAGCCGATGACGCGTCGTTCGCCAGCGCGCAGGCGGGGAGGCGTGCGCGCCACGAGTGAGGTCCCTCGCGGGGCATAGCCGCCCACGCCGTCGAGGACCTCCAGGTTTCCAGAAAGGGTGAGGCGCGCGGGCGCCTCGGTGTCCACGCGGCCGGTGTTCTCGAGGACGATGTCGAGCGTGCCGCCTCCCGCGTCCACCAGCCGGGGCTCCAGTCGGGGCGTGAGCTTCTCGCCGCGCACCACCGCCGATAGCGTGCTCAGGCTCCAGGACTCCGCGTCGCCCGCGTGTCCGAGCCGGAACCAGACGATGCCCTTCATGCCCTTCACCGGGTGCTCCCGCAGTTGGGTGAGCAGGCGCGACACCTCGTGGGGCTCGGACGTCAGGAGCCGTCCGTCGCGAAGCCGCGCGCGGTAGGTGGGCAGGGCAATCCGGAAGGGATGGGGCGAGGCCTTGGCCCACGCCTCGATGAAGCCGCGGGCCTCCTCGGGGGCGAAGAGGGAAGGGGCGCGCACGGCATGCACCTGGACGACGATGTCGTCGGGGATGGACGTCAGGCGCTCCAGGGCGGGCGAGTTCGCCCAGGTGGGCAGCGCGGTGATGGAGAGCGAGAGGTCTCCGAGCCCGCTCCGCTCACGCGCGAGCCAGTCCGCGTAGGCGGGCAGGGAAGAGGTCGCGCAGTCGTGGTCCACCTCCACGCCTCGGACTCGCACGCCGCGCGCCTTCCAGTCGCGGGCGAGCGTCGCCACTTCCTGGAGCGACACGCCGTCGAGCGGCGCCGTCCCGTCCACGCGGAGGACGGCGACCACCTCGCGCCCCGTCTTCGCCAGGGCCGGCACGTCCACCGCCACTGTCACGGGGACCCGCGTGGCCCCGGAGCGCTCCCGCGCGAGGATTCGCAGGGCGCCCAGCTCCGAGGGCAGTTGCGTGAGCGCGTGCCCGAGCTCCGGGCTCCAGTCCCGCTGCCACACGTAGACCTCGTGTCCCAGCGGGGGCGCGGGGGCGCGGGCACAGCAGAGCAGGAGGCACAGCCCCACGCTCGCGAAGCTCGCGAGGACTCTTGGCCAGGACAGGGGTGGGGTGCTCATGCGGAAGCGCTGGAGGGCTCGCGGGGCTCGTCGAAAGGCGCGTGAGCCCACGCCTCACCATGGTGCCACAACGGCATGACGTGGGCTGCACCCCCACGTTCCGCCTGAATGCCAGGCGGGTCCGTTCACGTGCCGTGGGGGCCCTTCCCCCTCTGGACGGACCTTCCTCGGCTCCTACCGGCCATCCACCCAGTAGCGATAGCCGTTGACCCGGTAGGGCACGCCCAGCTCCATGCACAGCTCGGCGATGACATCCGGGGTGAAGAAGTAGTTGCGCACCCGGACGATGCGCTCGCCGTCCGTCTCCACGGCCATCACGGTGCGAACCAGGGGGCCCTCTTCGTGCTCGTACCAGAAGACCAGAATGGGCGAGCCGCGATACGCGCGGACTTCGCAGCGAGGGCTGGTCGACAGGTACCCTTCGAGCAGATGGGGGGGGACGCCTCCCCGCTCGTCGAAGGTGATGGGCGCGAGCGTTCCGGCGAAAGACCCGGTGTCCGGATTCTTCGGTGCGTCCTGGCCGTACTCGGTGACGACGCCGACGATTTCCACGCTGGCGCTGTCGAGCAGGAGGTCGGTCAGTCGCTCCAGGTTCCGGGCATTGAACGCCGCACAGAACGCGTCCAGCACCGCGGGCGCGGGTGCTCGAGTCATGGGCTCCTCGGGCACCGCCAACAGGCCCCGCCCCCGATGGAGCGCGGACTTCACCGCGCCCACCGTCGTCGAGAGTGCGTCCGCGATTTCCTGGAGCGAGAAGTCGAACACATCCTTGAGGACCACCGCGGCCCGCTCCTGGGGAGACAGCCGCACCAGCAAGGAGCCAGCGGCCTCGCGTGGTGCCCGAGGGTCCGGCTCCGTCGCTGAATCCACGGGCGCCTCGAAGGTGAGCTCGAGGCGCATGCGCCGCATGCGGTCCACCCAGAGGTTCGAGGCCACCCGGAAGATCCACGCGCGTGGATTTGGAAGCGCCATGAACACCGTCCCGAGCGTCACGAACGCTCTCGCGAGGGTGTCCTGAACCAGGTCCTCCGCGTCCCACGGGCTGCGTGTGAGGTGGCGGCAGTAGCGAAAGAGCTCGGGACGCATCGGCTCGAAGACGTCGAGGAACCGATGCCAGGACGACTTCACCTCGTCGCTCAGCGCGTTGATTTCGGGGGGCGACTTGCTCACGGTGTCATCGGTTCATAGCAGAGGACCACCAGGCCCTGACCGAGCTGGGTCGTTCGGACCAGCTTCAGCTTCTGTCGGGCTTCGATGTCCTTGAAGAGCGGTGTGCCTCGCCCGAGGAGCACCGGATGGATGATGAGCCGATACTCATCGACGAGTCGAAGCCGGGTGAGGGTCGAGACGAGCCCCGCGCCGGCCCACGCCACAATCGGCTTGCCGGGTTGACGCTTCAGCTCGGTGATTTCCTCGGCGATGCGCTCCTTGATGATGCGGGTGTTGTTCCATGCGGCATGCTCGAGCGTCCGCGACAGAACGACCTTCGGCAGCGCGTTCATCTTGCGGGCGAATACGAGGTCCTGGGGAGAACGGGGGTTGAGCTCCGCGTTCGGCCAGTAGGCCAGCATCTCCTCGTACGAGCGCCGTCCGTACAGCGCCAGGCCGACCGAGTCGATCATCTCTTCGCAGTACTGCTCGAACTGAGGATTGCCGTCCTCGAACCAATCGAGCCGCCCGTCGGGGTCCGCGATGAACCCGTCGAGCGAGACGATCATGGAGACAAAAAGGCGACGATTGCTGGGTTCCTGGATTGTCATCCCCGTCAGACGAACCGGCGACCCAGAAGGATACTTCCCCTCGTCACAAAGGGTCGTTTCGGTGAGCGTCAAGGTAGATGTCGCGTGAGAGGGTTCAGCCGATGCGCTTCATCTCCTGCACGGCCGGGGAGAGGTTCGGAGAGGGGCCGGGGCCGAGACGGACGGGGCCTGCTGGCGTCCAGTTGCGCGTGACGCGGCTCCAGCGCTCGGGGTGACGGGCTCGGGCGCGCTGGTACACCTGGTGGCGTCGAGTCAGCAGCATGGCCTCGCGACCGAAGTGCCTGTCGTCAGGCGTGACGAAGCGGATGGCGGAGTGTCGGTGCTCCGTGTTGTACCAATCCACGAAGCGCGTCACCCAGTCGTGCGCATCCTCGACGGAGGCAAAGGGCCGCCGGGGGAAGCTGGGGCGGTACTTCAGCGTGCGGAAGAGGGCCTCGGAGAAGGCATTGTCGTCCGAGACGCGGGGCCGGCTGAAGGACGGGGTGACGCCCATCCATTGCAAGGTAGCCAGCAGCGTGGCGCCCTTCATGGGGCCACCGTTGTCCGAATGCAGCACCAGTCCCTCGGGGCAGCCCGCCTCCTGCCAAGAGCGGCGGATGAGGACCGAGGCATGCGTGGACGACTCCTCCTCGTGCACCGCGAAGCCCATGATGCGCCGGCTGAAGACGTCCACCACCAGGTACAGGTAGAGGAAGGCGCCCTTCACCGGGCCCTTCAGGTAGGTGATGTCCCAACTCCAGACCTGGTTCGGTCCGGTGGCGGTGTGCTCGGCCCGGGGCCTGGGCGTGGGCGCCTTGGCGTGGCCTCGGTGGGCCAACTGGCCCGCTTCGCGCAGCACTCGGTAGAAACTCGCCTCGCTGGCCACGTACTCGCCCCGGTCCGCCAGCCTGGGGACAATCTGCTTGGGCGAGGCGTCCCGGAACTCCTCGCTGTTGGCCACCGCCAGGATTCGGCGCCGCTCCACCTCGGACAGCCGGTTGGCTGGCCGGGTACGAGGTCCGCACCGCCGGTCCTCAGCCGTAGCGGGCTTCCTCCAGCGTTGAATCGTGCGCGGGGCTACCCCGAGCCGCTCGCAAATGGCCTCCAAGCGCACGCCCCTCTCCAAGGCCTCGTCGACGTGGGCGAGCGTCACTTCTCGCTCTTCTCGTCCGCTGCGTCGTCCTCGTCTGCCAGGTGCCTCTCGTCCCACCCCATCGCCTGAAGTTTTTTTTCGAGCACCAGCAGCGCCGCCGTCTCCGCCAGCGCCTTCTCCTTGCGGTGCAGTTCCCGCTCGAGCTCCTTCACCCGCTTCTCGGCGGCGGCCAGGCGCTTGCGCTCCTTGACTGGCAGCGGCTCACTCGCCGTGCCTGAGAGTGCACCCGCGGCAGCCTGCTGCCACTCCCGCAGCTGCGCTTCGTGCAGCCCCTCTCCACGCAGCAACGCCCCCAACTCCTCGCCTTTGAGTTCCTGGGCCGCCGCCAGCACGCGCAGCTTCTCCTCGGGTGTCCACTTCTTCGGCACGGGGGAGGGCGCGGGCTTCTTCTCTTCGGACGGGGGCGTCATGGCCGCTACCCTATTCGCCGCTCGCAACCACTGCGACAACGTTGGTTGGGACACTCCCACCTGCCGGGCCAGTGTCGAGGCATTCACCGCGCTCGGGCCCATCATCCGCTTCACCATCTGTGCCTTGAATGCGTCTGTGTACGGCACTTCAACCGCCTGCTCTCGCCCCCATCGGGTGGTCAGCTCGGCACGTCAGCCGAGGCGACTTCTTCCCTGACACAGGGGGGTTTCCAGCACAGTGGAGTGACGGGCTTCAGCGCGCGCGGGCGCGTGCGGGTCGTGGCGGCTGGCTGTGGTCGCAGTGCAGGAGCGACGGCGGGTCGAAGCAGGTGAACTTCTGGTCGACCAGCCTGCACACGCCCCGAGGCGTGCTGGCGCAGCGCACCTCCGTGCGGGTGGCCTTGCAATCGAAGCCGCAGGCCACGGCCTCCGACGCATTGACGCAACGGGGCCTGGGCGTCTCGGCGGCGTACTCGTGGATGACGCTCTCCGGCGGGTCCCAGCAGACGAGCTTCCCGAAGTGGGTGCTGCAGACACCGTAGGGCGTGTCGTTGCAGGCCACCTCGCCGTTGAACAGGCGGCAGTTGAAGCCGCAGGCCACCTTGCCCCGGATGGACTTGCACTCGGGGCTCACGGAAGTGAGGGGTGGGTGCTGGATGGCCACCCGTGGCGGGTCCCAACAGTAGACGCCTCCATTGGTGACCTCGCACGTCCCGTAGGGAGTCTGGGCGCAGTCGATGTCGGAGACGCTCGTCTTGCATTGAAAGCCGCACACCGTGCGCCCCTGGGAGCTGATGCATTCAGGGGTGGGCTGAGGTGGTGGAGGTGGCGGTGGCAGCTCGACGCGGGGCGTGGGCGGCGCGGAGGCCAGCAGCAGCAGGGCGAGGAAGGGGAGCATGTGGCCCCCCGACGCAACGCCGCGCGGTTTATTCAAAGCCCCGCGCAATCCCTGTCACTTTCCTCAGCGCGGTCGCGAGCCCTGGCGTCCCGGGCCCCGGGCCCCCCCGGAACGAGGCTGCGCGGCGGGGGCCTGCGTGTCGCGCGGTGCGTCGTCGGCGTCGCGTGCCTCGGTGCGCTGACGTCGAGCGGCCTCGGCGGGCGTCTCCGGAGGGACGAGCGCCTGCGGGCCTCGGCCGATGAGGTCCGAGCGGCCTGCCTGCCTCAGCGCCTCGCGCGCCAGCGGCCAGTGCTCCGGGTTCCAGTAGAGCAGGAGCGCCTTCTGCAGCCGCTTCTCGCGCAGACCCTGGGCCGTGTAGACGGGCTCCATCTTCAGCGGGTCGATGCCGGTGAAGTACATGGCGGTGGCCATGGCCATGGGGGTGGGGATGAAGTCCTGCACCTGACGCGGCCGCTTCCCGTTCTTCTTCAGCCACAGCGCCAAATCCACCATGTCTTCCAGCGTGGAGCCGGGGTGGCCGCTGATGAAGTAGGGGATGTCGTACTGCTCCTTGCCGGCCTCTTCGCTGGCGCAGGCGAACATGGCCTGGAAGCGCTCGAAGCTCTCGATGCCGGGCTTCTTCATCTTCTCCAGGACGCGCGGCGAGACGTGCTCGGGCGCGACGGAGAGCTGTCCGCCCACGTGGTGCGCCGCCAGCTCCTTCACGTACTCCGGCGAGCGCTCGGCCAGGTCGTAGCGGACGCCGCTGGCGATGAAGACATGCTTGACGCCTTCCTCCTCGCGCACGTCCTTCATCAGGCTGATGAGCGGGCCGTGGTCCGTCTGGAGGTTCTCGCACACGCCCGGATGGACACAGGACAGCTTGCGGCAGCGCTTCTCGATGTCCTCGCTCTTGCACTTGAGCTTGTACATGTTGGCGGTGGGGCCGCCGAGGTCGGTGATGGTGCCTCGGAAGTCGCCCATGCGTCGCAGCGCGCGGACCTCGCGCAGCACGCTCTCCGCGGAGCGGCTCTGGATGACGCGGCCTTCGTGTTCGGTAATCGAGCAGAAGGTGCAGCCGCCGAAGCAGCCGCGCATGAGGACGATGGAGTGCTTCACCGTCTCGTACGCGGGGATGCCCTCGTTCTTGTAGAGGGGGTGGGGGACGCGGTTGAAGGGCAGGTCGTACAGCTCGTCCATCGCCACGGTCTTCTCACCGGTGGCGGGGTTGCCCACGCCGTCCTCCAGCGGGAGCGCGGGCGCGTTCATGAAGATGGCGCGGTTGCCGTGGCGCTGCGCGAGGGGGCGCGCGTTGCCCGGGTTGGTCTCCATCTGGAAGTCGCGGCTCATCACCGCGAAGGCCTGCTTGTCGGTGACGACGGACTCGTAGGGCGGCAGGACGACCGTCTTGCGGTCCGCGGCGCGTTTGGCCGGGTCGGCCTCGTGGACGCGCATCTGCTCGTCGCTGATGAGGTACGCGGTGCCGCGCACGTCGCGGATGTCCTCGATGCGCTCGCCGTTCCTCATGCGGTCGGCGACTTCCATGATGGGGCGCTCGCCCATGCCGAAGACGAGCAGGTCCGCCTTGGCGTCGAAGAGGATGGAGCGGCGGACCTTCTCGCTCCAGTAGTCGAAGTGGGCGATGCGGCGGAGGCTGGCCTCGATGCCGCCGAGGACGATGGGGACGTCGGGGTAGGCCTCGCGGCAGCGCTGGGCGTAGACGATGGTGGCGCGGTCCGGGCGGCAGTTGGTGCGGCCTCCGGGGCTGTACTGGTCCTCGGAGCGGTTCTTCTTCTGCGCCGTGAGCCGGTTGAGCATGGAGTCGAGGTTGCCGGCGGCGACCCCGAAGAACATGCGCGGAGGCCCCAGCGCCTTGAAGGGCTCGGCCGAGTGCCAGTCAGGCTGGGGGATGATGCCCACCTTGAAGCCCCGGCCCTCCAGGAAGCGGGCGATGAGCACCGGGCCGAAGGCCGGGTGGTCCACGTACGCGTCTCCCGTCACGATGATGATGTCGCACTGCTCCCAGCCACGCGCCTGCATGTCGGCACGGGTGATGGGCAGGAAGGGATGGGCGTAGCGAGTCGGAAGGGCCATAGCGGTGGGGCGGGCTGCTTCGGGGGCGTCTCTCCTAAACACCCCCTGAGCCACGAAGCAAACAGGGCGGAGCGGGGGTGTACACCCAGCAGGGCCTCGTGCCCACCTCGCCTTCCTGGCCCGTGGGTGACTGGCCGGCCTGAGGGGCCCTGGAGGCAGTATCCTGTAATTCATGATTATACCGTCAAAGCGGATGGGCTTCCTGGCGGTGGTGAGGTGGTGGGTCCTGGGGTTTCTGCTGCCGGTGTCATGTGCGACGACGGCGCCGGGTGGGTCGAGTCCGGGGACTCCCGCTCGTTACGAGCAGACCGTGGATTCAGCCACGAACGCTTGTGGGAAGAACCCCGCCTGCTACACGCAACGTGGGAGTGAGGCCATCATGCCCACGCTCCCGCGTGTGGTGGGGGTGGCTCGGGCTGTCGGTGCGGCGTTTCGAGTGCTGGAGTCCGCCGAGCTGGCGCGCGTGGAACAACTCCTGGTCCAGTGTGCGAAGGAGGCGGACCGAGAGGTCAATGAACGCGAATACGGGCTTGGGAAGCGGCCCGATGATGCGGAGTGTGAACGCGTGGTCCGATACGATGGAAAGGGCAATAAGGTCAGGCGCCGCATGGATTTGGGAATACTGAAGCACGAGGTGGCTTTTGCGTGCGTGAGGCGAGAGCTGGTGCGGCTCTTCCCCGACAATATCTCCGTGGAGCCGCGCTATCGGCTAGACCCGGAGACGGGACGGTATGTCCTCACCCAGGTTTGGGCGAAGTCGCTCAAGCCAGACATCGTGGTCCACTTCTCTAAAGATCCCAACCGGGTCCAGTGTGTTTACGACTTCAAGTTTCCATGCACGACTGCCAGCAAGAGCAATCCCCTTGCGAACGACGGCACACTGGATCAATTGAGCAAGTACAAAGATCTAGGGCGGCCTTGCTCTCCGTCGATCGTCACACCTCAACTTGGGGTCAGCCATGTCAGCCCAGAGTGAGCGCTTCCCGCGCATCCGCCGTTTCGCCAACCGTCCTGATGGCGAGCGACTGGTGGTTCGGGATGTGCTGCGCATCGTGTATTACATGCCACATGACCATCAGGAACTCGCTGCTGGTATCGAACATGCTCTCGGAGTCTATCGGCGAGCCGTGGGGGAGGGCCCCGCAGGACTGACCCAGTCATGGGAGGATGGTGAATCCATTCGCCTCAATTCCGAGGAATGGGAAATCGTTCGGGCCTCGCTACGTCCGAGCCCTTCGAGGTGGTTTTTCGAAGACGTCCCCGAGACCGATCCGTTTTACCGGCAGATGTCCAAGACACAGACAGACCGCTCTGTGCTCCTGACTGGCGGAGACCAGTCTGACGACAACGGGTATCTGTTCTGGTATCAGGCGCGCCTTCCCTCTCGAGAGCCTTCCAGGACAGGCGCCAGTCTCCTGAGGGCCACGCTTCCCACCGAGTACGTCGAGGCCCATGGCCCCGGGCACGTGCGAGAACTGGCCATGGAGATGGCCGCTGGATTGCCGCTCTCCTCCGGCCATGCGGGGCTTGCGCTGGCTCTCCATACGGCCAGCTGGCACGCCCTTCCTCGACTGAAGGAGGAACTCGCCCGCTACCCCGGAGTGGATGTGCCAGGAGTCCTGACTCACTGGCACTTGGGCGACCGGGTCGATGGCGTCCACTGGCTGAACTTCTTGGGCCCCTCGCTGCTCGAGTCCCTGGGAGGCCAGGCGAGCTTGCGAGCCCGACTCCATTCACCGGGGACCACCGTTCAAGACGTGGGCACTTCGGGTTCTGCCGTGGTGACGCTCGGTGCGTGGCCCGAAGCCGGAGACCTCTCTCTTGGTGACAACCTCCCTGCCTACCGTGAGCTGGCGCGGGTCCTGGAGCCCTGTCTGGAGGAGTTCCATCCGAGGCATGCAACGGTCTGGAGCGGGTATGACTCCGAACCGGCGTACTCCGAGGAGGAAGTCCGTCGCTGGTGGCGGCGCTTCCTCGACTGACGCCAGGGATGTGGGGGCGTGGATGCGTTGACGGGGATCCACCTGTCCCCTACCTTCGCGCGCCCGTACCCGGCCTGGCCGAAGGGCTCGGGCCCGCCGCCATGACGCACCGGACGCACAACGAAGTCTCCGAAGGGCGCCCCGCGCCGCAAGAGGGAGACTCCGTCCGAGAGCTTCACGTCGAGTACGACGATGCTCCCGTCCCGCCACCGTCCTCGCGTTCCAGTGCGTCTACGCGACAGCTCCCACACGCGGACCCGACCGACGACGTATCCTCGACTCCCGCCTCCGTCCTGGACCCGACGGAGGACATCCCCCGGTCGCCCAATCCGTTGCTGGCCCTTTCCCGCTCGAAAGGCCGGAGCCCGAAGCCCGCCGCGCCTCTCGCCGAGTCCTCGACACCCGATGAGCCGCCCGCCCGCGATGTGGCCGCGCCCACCGACGTCACCACGTCCGAGCGCGAGGTCATGCAGGCCGCCGTGGCGACCGGCAAACGCCGCGAGGCCTGGCGCCCTCCCGCCTATCTCCCCGATGACCTGAGCGACGCGCTCCTGTCCGAGCGCAGCCAATACCGCGCGAAGCTGCTGCAAGACGTCCGTCAGGTCAGCCTCCAGGGCCCGAGTGTCATCTCCCTGGTCCCCGTGCCCGCCGCCGACCCGGACTGGTCCGGTGGCTCCCTGCTCGGCTTCCTGGGCGAGGAGTGCGTCTTCGGCGGCGACGTCGTCCACCTCGACTTCGAGTCCGGCCGAGTCTTCGCCGCTCCCGAGCACGGCGATGACGTGGACCGCCGCGCCCTCTCCGCCGAGCGCTGGTGCTACCGGCCCTATGACTTCGCGGAGGCGCTTTGCACGGCCGCCTCGGCCTACGAGGAGCGACAGCCCGCGCTCACCCAGGCCCTGCGTCGCGCCAGCGGCGAAGAGCCCGCCACGGAGGTTCGCGCCCAGCACGCGGAGTTGATGCCCGCCGACCGCCTGTGGGCCCAGCCCTGGGGCTGCATCTGGGGCCCTCCCGGCACCGGCAAGACGACGGCCATCGCGGACCTCATCGCCCGCGCCCTGCGCGCCTTCCCCGGGGAGCGCATCCTCGCCGTCGCTCCCACCAACCGCGCGGCGGACGAACTGGTCCTTCGCGTCAGCGCGCTCCTGGAGCGCGAGCCCATCCCCCTGCGCCCCCTGGCGCGCAGCATCTTCCGGGGTGGCACCGGCGCCAGTGACGCGCTGGCGAAGCTTCCCACCGTCACACTCGAGGACACCAAGGGCGGCAAGCTGCGCGCGAGCATCGAGGAGCGCGAGCGCGAGCTGTACCTCCAACGTGTCCGAGGCGGCCCCGCGCACGAACTCGCCAAACTCCAGGCGGAGCTGCGCGGCCTGCGCGGGAAGATGAAGGACCCCACGCTCAAGGAAGCGGAGAAGGGCGACTGCCCGCTCATGGTCCTCACCGTGCACCGCGCCCTGCGTCTGGTGTCGGAGCTGGAAGGCAAGAGCACCTTCGCGCGACTGGTAGTGGACGAGGCCGGCATGGTGACTCGCGCCGCCACCGCGCTGATGGCGCCGCTCGCCGAGCGCGTGACGCTCGCCGGAGACCCCAAGCAGATTGGCCCCGTGTCTCGCGCCGCCGAGGGCGCCGGACGCGGCACCCAGAAGTGGCTGCGCGCCAGCGGCCTGTCCCACCTGGAGGACGCGGTGAAGGACGCCGCGCGGGCGGACGTCCTGCTGCTGCGCACCCAGCACCGCATGCACCCGGACATTGCCCGCGTCGTGAGCCACTTCTGCTACGGCGGCGCGCTGGAGGACGGTGACATCGTCAAGGCCCGCGCGCAGAAGGCCCCGCCCGTGCCCGCGTTCGCCGCCACGCGCGCCGGCTGGGTGGTGCTCGACGGCCTCAGTCGAGATCCGAAGCGCCTCACCCATGGCCGGGGCGAGACAGGCTCCGGCTACCAGCGAGAGCTGTCCGCAGAGCTGGCCGTGTCGCTTGCCCGTGAGGCCGTGCGCGCGGGCCTCAGCGTCCTGTGTGTCACGCCCTACCGCGCCCAGGCCGCGCTCCTGCGCAGGCTGGGCACGTCCGCCGGGTTTCGCGGTGACGCCTTCAGCGCGTCCACCATCCACCGCCAGCAGGGCACCCAGTACGACGTCGTGCTGGTGGACACCGTGGCCGGAGGCCGTCCCTTTCCTCCGCACACGCTGGTGCCCATGCTCAACGTGGCCGCCAGTCGCGCGCGCGATTACCTGCTGGTGCTCGCCTCTCGCGACGAGGCCCGGGGCGCCACCATCCCCCAGCGCTTCCTGTCGCTGCTGCCGCGCCTGAAGGTCCACCCTGGCACGCCGCTCCGCCTGGAGCCGCTGCCCATGCCGCAGCAGCCCCAGCAACCACC